>JBIQMB010000565.1:0-2775 GCA_044463745.1 Chitinophagaceae bacterium
TGATTTCCCTCTCAACCAATCGCCGCCAGGCGAATGGTTGCCAACCATCGCCAGATGGTTGCTCTCCCCACCGCCAACTCCCCCTACCTCAGCGCCTCATACATCACCTCCACCGGATGCTTCGCTCTCCTCTTCGTACCATCCTTAATCTGATGCCTGCAACTGGTTCCCGGCGTGGAAATAATCGCTTCCTCCGAAGTTTTTCGTACAAAGGGCAGTAATACCAATTCGCCCACCTGCATCGCCAGGTCGTAATGTTCTTTTTCATAACCAAAGCTTCCGGCCATGCCACAGCATGCACTGCGGATGACCTCTACTTTTGCATTTGGTAAAAAGGATAAAACAGAAACGGAATCATTAAAATTAGAAAGTGCTTTTTGATGGCAGTGACCGTGCAGTTTAATATTTTTCTCCTTGTCATTAAATAAAGCGGCATCAATATGATTTAACTCAATCTCTTTGGCAAGGAACTCATCTATGTAATAAGTGTTTTTGGCAAGCGCCTTTGCTGATTCGAAAATATCTTCATCGGCAAGATCGAGATACTCATCTCTGAAAGCCAGGATGGCACTGGGTTCTATCCCTACCATCGGTATATCTGCAGATACCAAAGGAGAGAGTAATTGCACATTCTTCCTTGCTATTTGTTTGGCTTCTTTCAGTAATCCTTTCGACATCCAGGCCCTTCCGCTTTCGATATGTTTGGGAATAATCACTTCATAGCCCAGCTTCTCCAGCAGCAGGATAGCTTTTATGCCGATCTCGGTATCATTATAATTTGTGAATTCATCGCAAAACAGGAAAATCTTTTTACCTGCTTTTTGGTGCTGATTCCGGTTTCTGCGCTTATCGTACCATTTTTTCAGCGTGGTTTTATACATCAGGGGCATGCTTCTTTTTTGTGCGAAACCTGCAAAGGCCTTGATAAGGCTGCTGAAAGGTTTGGTGCTGACTGCAAAATTATAGAGCCGGGGAAAGTGGGATGCCAGTGCCGACATTTTAGCGAAATTGGCTATCAACTTCGACCGGCGCGGAACCCCATGTACTTCATAATAATGTTGCAGAAATTCGGCTTTGAGCTTGGTCACATCCACATTGCTCGGGCATTCGGTTTTGCATGCCTTGCAACTGAGGCATGTATCCATAGATTCAAAAATCTCTTCATGATCAAACCGGTTTTCTTTGGACGACCGGGTCAGGAACTCGCGCATCAGATTTGCACGTCCTCGTGTACTGTCTTTTTCCTGACGAGTAGCCATGTAGCTCGGACACATATTGCCACCGACCAGATGCGTTTTAAGGCATTCGCCCGTACCGTTGCATTGCTCCGCATGTTGCAGAATATCCTGATCATAAAAACGGTAAGTGGTGTCAAAAGTCGGTGTTTTTTGTCCCGGATCGTATCGCAGCATTGTGTTCATGGGTGGTGTGTCCACAATTTTACCCGGGTTAAACAGGTTTTTGGGGTCCCAGGTATTTTTAATATCCTTGAACAGGCTGTAGTTTTTTTCTCCCACCATTTGCTTGATGAATTCCCCACGTAGCCGTCCGTCACCATGCTCTCCGCTTAATGAGCCCTTGAATTTTTTTACCAGGTCAGCAATCTCCTGGGCTATAGTACGAAATAGTTCGTTGCCCTCATGCGTTTTAAGATTGATGATGGGCCGAAGGTGCAATTCGCCTGATCCGGCGTGGGCATAATGCACCGCGCTGAGATCATATTTTTTCAGTATCTCATTAAATTCTCTTATGTACTCCGGCAAATCTCTCACATCCACGGCGGTATCTTCTATAACAGGAACAGCTTTTTCATCACCCGGAATATTTCCCAATAGTCCGAGTCCTGCTTTTCTGAGAGTCCATATTTTTTGTCTGTCTTCATCAAATAACAAGGGGAAATGATATCCCATTCCTTCCGCACGCATTCTCCGCTCACATTCGGCCGCTTTAGCCTGCACTTCGGCCTTGTCTTTTCCGGTTAGCTCCACCACTAAGATAGCCTGTGGTTCACCCTTTACAAAGAATGCGTTCTTCCTTTGTTCGGCATTATCCATGGTGCACTCCAGGATAAAATGGTCAATCAGTTCACTTGCTGTTGGTTTGAATTCGAGAGCAATAAGGTTTCCACGAAGTGATTCGTCGATGCTGTTAAAGTGAATACACAATAAGCCGGATTCCCAGGTTGGAGTCGGAATTACATTCACCTTGATTTCTGTGATGAACACAAGCGTGCCTTCTGACCCCGCTATGAGCTTACAAAAATTGAACGGCTCACCGTGGGGGTTAAAAGGTTGCAGGTTCATCAGTGAATCAAGGGCATAACCCGTATTTCTTCTGCGAATAGTGGGCTTGGGGAATTCTTTAATGATCTCCTCAACATTGGCGGGTTGAGATAAAATTTCCGTTACATTTTTATATAAAAGACCTTCCCGATCAGACTGTTGTGCCTTTTGAGCAAATGTTTCATTGCTGATGGCATTAAAAGTGACCGGTGAACCATCTGATAAAAAACCTTTTACTTCTAACAAATGATCGCGGGTGCTACCAAAAGCTATAGAGTTTGATCCGCACGAATTGTTTCCAACCATTCCACCCAACATAGCCCTATTAGCGGTGCTTGTTTCAGGCCCAAAGAAAAACCCATGTGGCTGAAGAAACCGGTTGAGTTCGTCGCGTATAACACCCGGCTGTACGCGCACCCAGTGCTCCTGCTCGTTCAGTTCAAGTACAGAATTAAAGTGCTTGGATATATCTACAATGATTCCGCTTCCTACT
>JBIQMB010000566.1:0-2760 GCA_044463745.1 Chitinophagaceae bacterium
TTTACAAATTAGACACGATGATCCGATTATGCAATAGAGCAATTCGGCACTTTCAGTTACAAGCTTCTTTTCTTATAGCAGGGGAATCCCTCCGCTCGTTTTGGCATTGTATATGAATTTGATGTTGGTTTTGCTCGGTCGGGATGACGTTAGCATGAGAGCGGGAAAAACCTGTAAGTTTTCGTGTGGCCTTTGTTATTGGCCACTAAGACGCCATGACCCAAAGGTGCACGAAGCTGAATAACCCCCTGCGTAACCCCTGCGTTCCCCCTTCTCTGCGCTCATCTCACCTCTCCGCTTTTTCCTCCACACCCTATTCCCACGTATTATCTCTCCCCAAAATTTCTTTTCATCCCAATTCTTCTTATTTTCGTTTCCTGAATGAAAAACTCTGCTATATACATCCTTAAATTCCTTGGGGTTTTCTGTCTCTTATATTTCGGAACGCTGGCTATAATTGGTCTGGCAGCACCGGGTGGCATGCATAGCCCTTTCGTAGAAAAATACCTGGATTATGTGAGTTGGATAAAGCTTTCGCTCATGCGAGCGCCGGCGCTGATTCTCAGTCTGTTTGGCATCGGCACCCATGAAGAGCCCGGCTTTTTGCTGCGCTTCAATGGCGGCAGAGGAGTCATCATCGCCTACTCATGTGTGGGCTACGGGGTGTATAGTTTCTGGATAGCTTTTGTAGTGGCCAACAAAGGTAAATTGTGGAAAAAAGTGAAGTGGGTGGTAGTTGGCGTTTTTGCGCTCTGGTTTATCAATGTAATCCGCATTACCCTGTTCATTACCGCTATCAATAAAGGCTGGCCCATGCCCCTGGGTATCGATCATCACACATGGTTCAATATTTTTGCCTACGCTTTGATCGTTATAATGATAGTTTTATACGACAGATCATTTAAAAAGAATAAGAATGAGGAAACAGGACGAGTCGCTTTTTCCTCCAGATAAAAATTTTTGATGAAGATTATTGGAATTAATGCCTGGCATGCAGATGCATCAGCAGCCCTTGTAATAGACGGAAAACTGATGGTGGCTATTGAAGAGGAACGGTTTACCCGAAGAAAACACTGGGCAGGATTTCCCGCGCAGGCGATACAATTCTGCCTGAAAGAGGGTGGGTTGAATTGGTCGGATATCGACTTTTTTTCTATCGGTAGAGACCCCAAATCCAAGCTTGCTAAAAAACTTTTGTACCTGGCCCAAAACCCGTCCGGAAGTTTGGCAGCCGTCAGATCCAGGTTCGATAATCAGCGCAAGGTGAGATCGGTGGCAGAGGAACTGGGTCAGATTTTTGAAACGGACCCCTCTTCTTTTAAAAATAAAATCAAGAATGTAGAACACCATCGCAGTCACCTGGCATCGGCATATTTTGCTTCTCCTTTTGATGAGGCAGCCTGCCTGAGCATCGACGGTTCAGGAGATTTTACCACCACCATGTCGGCCATGGCTAAGGGCAATAAGATAGAGGTTCTGCAATCCATTGATTTTCCGCATTCGTTAGGCATCTTCTATTCCGCCTTTACACAGCTTCTCGGTTTTCCGCATTATGGAGATGAATATAAAGTGATGGGAATGGCGCCTTATGGCAGCCCGATTTATCAGGATGAAATTAGCCGATTGATTCACCGCCAGCCCGATGGTACCTTTCGGCTTGATCTTTCTTTTTTCAGAAAAGGGACGGATGGAATAATCACTTACAATGAAGACTACATCCCGGTAGTGGCACCGCTCTATAGTCCGAAAATGGTCGCTGCATTTGGTCCCGTTCGTGAATCAAATCAGCCGCTCACTCAAAAACATAAAGACCTGGCAGCCTCGGTACAGGCGGTGACGGAAGAAACCATTTTCTTTCTTCTCAATCATCTTTACGACCGTACGAAATGCAAGAATCTGTGCCTGGCAGGTGGGGTGGCTCAAAACAGTGTGGCCAATGGCAAAATCAAACTACATACGCCATTCGAACATGTTTACATTCCATCAGCCGGACATGATGCAGGCATTTCGATGGGGGCGGCTCTTTTCACTTGTTTTGATCAAGCACCGCAAACAAAAAGACATTTTATCCGTAGTGCCTATTTGGGCAGCCGGTTTTCAAACACGGAGATCAAAGATTATCTGGACGCTATCGGACTGGAATATCAGAAACTGGATGACGATGCGGTTTACGACCTGGTTACTCAAGAATTGATCAACGGTGGGGTAGTGGGCTGGTTTACCGGTCGGGCCGAATTTGGCCCGCGGGCTCTCGGTGGCAGAAGTATCTTAGCTGACCCTACGCGTGCAGATGCCAAAGACATTATCAACTCGAAAATAAAACGCCGCGAAAGCTTCAGACCCTTCGCTCCCTCCATTCTTCAGGAATTTACCTACGAGTATTTTGAGCAGGATGACAGCGCGCCGTTTATGGAAAAAGTGTTTGTGATTAAGTCTGAAAAAAGGCCCCTGATTCCTGCTGTGACACATGTGGACGGTACGGGCAGGTTACAGACAGTAGATAAGCAAATTTCGCCACGCTATTATAACCTTATAGATACATTCAGGAAGAAAACGGGTATTCCGATTCTTCTCAATACATCCTTTAATGAAAATGAACCGATTGTAAACAAGCCGGCCGAAGCGGTAGATTGTTTTTTAAGAACCGATATGGATATGCTGGTTATGGAAAATATCATTTTAAAGAAAAAATAATTAATCTCTTTGTTTTATGAGAAAACCCCTACCTTCACATACCATTAGGCTGTTACCAGGAAGAAA
>JBIQMB010000567.1:0-2757 GCA_044463745.1 Chitinophagaceae bacterium
ATTCTGCAACAACATTAATTTGGATGCCTTATCTACACTATGTTTTTCTTTCGTAACGCGTTTTATTAACTCACTTAGAAAACATTCTACGATTTTTATCATTTCTCCGTATGAAAGAGCTCCGGCTAACTGCTCATTGATGTATCTCAACCTACATCCAAATATATCTTTTGCATCCATATAAACATTCGTTAGCTCCTGCATCCCTATACCGGTGATGCGGTAAAAAGCCCCGGGTTGAAAGTCAATCTGAAAACACAGAAAATCTTTCCCTACACGACGGTTATTTACGACTACATGCTGACCGGTAATGGTTGCTTTCTTATTTGAAATAACGTTTTTATTGTCAGGATATAACACTGTTTCGGTGTCTTTTGGATAAAACTGAAGGCAGTGTTCGGGACGTGGAGAGTACAGTTTCGGTGGAATAATAAAATTGCCGGGGAACGTAAAATCTACAATCCGATACAATCTGATGTATTCGGCCAAAAATGGACCCGGTTTGATTTCGTTCAAAAGCATAAGGAGAATAATTAAATTATCATTTCACCCAGACGCATCGATTTACATTACCCAAATTTACGAAGGATATAAATCCGAATTCAAAACTGATTATTTTATTTGGACCGGAGCCAATACCCTGATGTATCAGGCCTAACCAGAAAATACTAATTTGAAAATAGGGCTAATTTAGGGGAAAAGATTAAGGCTTAAGATGGATCGATTTAAGTTTTAAAACCCCGAATGATATCAAAAAATCCGCAAGCGGTATAAGAACTACTTGCGGATTTTAAATCAAACTTGTTGGCTTAATATAAAATGTTTTTGAAATATTAGTATCTGATTTCCTGACCGGGAGCAGGAACTGATTTTTTGATAAACTGGCGAATCACTTCGTTGCTACTAATCAGATCCTCCTTGCGCAGGTACATCATGTGTCCGCTACGGTATCCGTGCCATTCAACCCGGTTCTTGAGTTTGCCGTTGGCATTAATCTGATTGATATCGTACTGGGCATTGAAATAATCGCAGGCCCCATCGTAATATCCGGAGAGTACCATCAAATGTAGGCCAGGATTTGAGTTCATGGCATCCCTCAATTGCCAACCGGTTCTGTCATTGTCACTATTCCATGGATATACCGGGCCGAACATGTTGTATTTCAAGTCGGTTTTGAAACCCAGATCATTTCTGAGATATCCGTTTATAGCCGGTGTGAAGGAATGCAGCCAGGAGGTTAGCTCTGCATTGTAATCAGGTCCCATGCCTGCGTCTGCATTATCCTGACCAATGTAGCGACTGTCCAGTCTGCCTACGGTTTTGCCCTCATCGCGAAGCAGGTCCTTCCAAAAAAAGTTCGGACGGATAATCATATTGTTCTGCGCTACACTTTTTTCTGACAAGCCTGAATAACGGGCAACCGTCTTGGTGATTTTACTTTTATCCGCATCGCTGATGCTACCGCCTTTGGCCAGAGCCGGCAGGTATTCGTCGATGGTGAATTTTTCTACCTGTGGCAGTACATCTACCAAATCCTTTTGTTGCAGATCGGGCGGAAGTTGCTTATGATACCAGGCAGTAGCTGCATAATAGGGTAGCATGAGCGCATCATTGGTGGGCCCTTGTCTGGAAATACCCAAGTCGGTTGGGCTGACAAGAATGACTCCATTGAAATAGGCCCATTCAGAATTTTGCAGTCTGTAAGCCAGTCCGGATACCCGGGTTGTACCATAGCTTTCGCCAATCAAAAACTTAGGCGACTCCCAGCGGTTGGCTCTTGTAAGGAAAGAAGCTATCCATGCCGAGAGATATTGGATATCAGCATTGACACCAAAAAACCTGGAGGTGGGTACGGATTGATCGATGATTCTGGAAAATCCAGTATTGACAGGGCAAACAAAAACGATGTCCGTAGCGTCGAGGACAGAGTAGGGATTTTCTTCCATCCCGAAAGGTTGAACGGGATATCCTTCATCTGAAATCTTAAGTCTTCTGGGGCCTGTATAGCCAATATTCATCCACACACTTCCGGTGCCCGGTCCGCCATTAAATGAAAACATGATCGGGCGATTGGGGAGGTCTTTCACATCGTTTCTACTATAATAAACGTAGAATAAAGATGCAATGACTTTTCCGTTTTCGTCCCACACGGGTTGGGTTCCGGTAGTGGCTGTATAAGAAAATTTTTGTCCGTTTACGGTGAGCTGGTGTTGGGTGATAATGGCTGTATCCGGCGGTAATCGTAGTTCAGAGCCGGTGGGCTTGTGAGTGGCTGGTTTAGCTGTGGCAGCTTGTGGCGGTGGTGGTGTTCCGGGTCGTTGACCGTTTGCACTTATGGATAAAAACCAGACGGCCGCCAATACCAGCGAGGCAGTCAGATAGTGATTGAGCTGTTTCATAATTATAATTTTATTTTAAGTAAATGTAGAATTATGTCATTTTTCTGATTGGGATTTTTACAGGAATGGTAAAAGATAGTGGCTGGTATGTGCTTATGTAATAACCTTGGGGAACAACCTGTAAGGTTGCGCGCTGGCTTTGTGGAAAGGGGAAACCTGACGGGTTGGGTGGATGAGGCTTCGTTCCAAATGGAAAAGAATAATATATAAATCACAAGCGAGACGTTTGCGCCTGGACGGGTACAACCTGTCAGGTTGCGCGAGGGATTCGAGGGAGGCAAAAACCTGACAGGTTGGATGGGATGGGGTGCATTTCAAATTTTCGCTACCCATTTAAATTTAGTTGTTAAATTTATGA
>JBIQMB010000568.1:0-2748 GCA_044463745.1 Chitinophagaceae bacterium
ATGCATAAAATAACAAAAGTACATCCGGCGGATAACCTCATTGTTGCGCTGACTGATCTGGAGGCAGGAAGTGTTGTGCACTACGGAGAGGAAGAGTTTGTTTTAAGAGAAAGAGTCTCTGCAAAACATAAGTTTGTGACGACGGATATTGCACCCGGCGCCAATCTTTATATGTACGGCGTACTGGTAGGTAAGGCACAAACATACATACCCAAAGGCGGTGTGGTTAATCAGGAAAATGTTACTCATGCAGCGTCTGATTATCGGGTAGGGGATCGGAAAACGGATTGGAATCCACCTGATGTAAGCCGCTTTAAAGAGAGAACATTTAATGGTTTCCATCGTGCTGATGGCAAAGTGGGAACGGCTAATTATTGGTTGGTGGTGCCACTTGTGTTTTGCGAAAACAGAAATGTGGATTTACTCCGTGATGCACTTGAAAAGGAGTTGGGCTACGGCCCGAACCGTGAATACACGAGCCTGGTGAGGTCGCTGATCAATGATTACCAAAATGAGAAAAAGAGCAATCCTATTTCTGTGCCTGAAGAACTGGAGGTTTCAGATAAGGAGTTTATAAAAACTGACAGGGTATTTGAAAATGTAGATGGAGTTAAATTTCTTACTCATGATGGTGGATGCGGTGGCACGCGTGATGATGCACAGGCACTGTGCGGATTGATAGCCGGATATATCACCCATCCAAATGTAGCGGGTGCAACGGTCTTAAGCCTTGGTTGCCAAAATGCACAAGTGGCTATGCTTTCAGAAGAAATAAAGAAACGCGATAAGCATCTAAGTAAACCTCTGTACATCATCGGGCATCAACACACCGGATTAACGGATGATTTTATCGCTATGGCTATTCAGAAAACATTTGAAGGATTGCTTGTTGCGAACATGAACAGTCGGCAACCTGCGCCCTTAAGCCGTTTATGCATTGGACTTGAGTGCGGTGGTTCGGACGGCTTCAGTGGTATCTCTGCTAATCCGGCGGTCGGATATACTTCCAACTTATTGGTGGCGCTGGGTGGTTCGGTTATTTTATCAGAGTTTCCGGAGCTCTGCGGTGTCGAACAAAATCTGATTAACCGCTGCATTACTGAACAAATTGCAGATCGGTTTTGCCGGTTGATGACCACATACAATTCCAGAGCAAAAGCTGTTGGGTCAGGCTTTGATATGAATCCTTCACCTGGAAATATTAAAGACGGCTTGATAACGGATGCCATGAAATCGGCCGGGGCTGCACGCAAGGGTGGCACTTCGCCGGTGGTTGATGTACTTGACTTTCCTGAGCCGGCAATCCATCCGGGTCTTAACCTGTTGTGTACGCCGGGGAACGATGTAGAAAGCACGACGGCAGAAGTTGGATCCGGTGCCAATGTGGTTTTATTTACTACAGGTCTTGGAACACCCACGGGTAACCCGATAGCGCCCGTGATTAAATTATCAAGCAATACCGCACTGTTTGAAAAAATGAAGGACATCATCGATCTGAATACCGGAACCATCATTGATGGTATCGAAACCATTGAGCAAGTCGGCGAGCGCATTCTGGAATTTGTGATAGAAGTAGCAAGCGGAAATAAAGAAGTCTGCGCTGTGAGAAATCGGCAGGATGATTTTATTCCATGGAAGAGAGGTGTAAGTCTATGATTTAGGAGTTGGTATTAAAATAAAAATTAAAATTGGCCTTGCCCCCATGTATAAGTGAATATTATTTTATTGAAAATCCATCAGATGCTCAATAAAGCTTTCAGTTATATATCTAAACTGGTGGATATTCAGAGTTTTATAGAGAAGTCATTACAGAATAATATTGCTCTTTGGTTATACATCAAAAATGACTGATATTCAGAACCTGTTGCATAAAATTACCCGGACGGAGGGTATTCTTTAGATACGCAGTATGTACAATGGTTTCCAGCTCGGTGATAGTTTAATTTCCTTAACGGCCTTTAAATAGGTACGATCATTCCTGATAGGTTAAGCCGTCAAAGAATGGTTTTGTTTTAAACTAAGATCTCGCACATTATTGACATTTCAAAATCAACTATGAAAGATTTTTCACCTATTTTTCGAAGATAACTACTCTCTTCATTTGTGAAAATTCCAAATGGTCTCGCGTTTACTATTGCATTTCTACCTATCCAAATGAAAGAATTCGATTCCACAGCCTTTCTGGCACCAGTATATTATCCGTCAAACCCCAAACTGCCTTAAGTGATGATCCATATGTTTGTATGCGGCGATGCCCCATTGTTTGGTAGATATATTTCCAAAGGCGGGATGTGTAAGGGTTAAAGCTTTCTCATTTTCCGGAAATCGCCTGATTAACCTTATAAATTCAGATTTTAAGGCATCAAAATCCGTCAAGTCTGCTTTGCCTTTCGTTATGTGATGGGACTCACTTCGAAGTCCTTTTTTAAATTTGGGAGCTATATATAGTGCCAAAGTTCGTAGGAGGTATTGCGCCGGAGTGGTTTTGGCATTCCCTCTGCTCCTTTCAAAGATTTCCCGGTTGCAGGAGTTGCAATGAAGCAACATTTCTGCAGCGGTCATTTCACCCCACTGGCGCACAGCGTTCTTTTGAAGTTTTTCAACTCTTTTGACAACAGATTCTGCGATGGTTTAGTCTGATAAATTATTTTTCATTTTGTGTTTTTGAATGAAATGCAATATTAAGATGAGCAGTTCGGGTTTATAGTATTCCATCCTTCACTTCATCCCCAGGTTCATGCATTTCAT
>JBIQMB010000569.1:0-2748 GCA_044463745.1 Chitinophagaceae bacterium
TTTGCATTTGTAAATCAATCACGGTAATGAAAAAGAAAATGATTTCATCGGAAAGTACACTCACCCTTTTATTGGGAAGTTTTTTTCTCTATTCAAGCAGGGCTTATGCATGGCCCATTGCCGCATTATTGGCACCTGTTTTTATGATCCGCTTTCTTCGTACTCAGGCACTTTTAACAGGTTCATTGATCCTTGCTCTTGCGTCATCCCTTGGGGTGATATGGGCATTTAGCGGATTAAAGGGCAGTATGTTTAATTCAGATGCTGCCTTTTATATTGTGATGACGATGTCCACCATAATCGGACTTATCCCGATGGTAATAGATCGTTATTATGCACTTCGGATTCCGTCCTGGACGGTTACGCTCATTTATCCCTCTCTGAAATCCTTTCTGGAGTATGTCGGTTCAATCAACAGTCCTTTTGGTGCCTGGGGTTCTTCGTCTGCTCTTTTTGCAGGATGGTTGCCCTTTTCCCAGATCGTATCAGTGACCGGAATCTGGGGGCTTTCATTCCTGCTATGCTGGTTTGCATCCTTCATCAATTTTGCCTGGGATAAGCATTTTGAATTAAAGAAAATCGGGATGCCTCTGATTGTTTTTTCCTTATCCGTATTGCTTGTAACCGGCTATGGTGCCATGAGATTATCTTCCGGAAATTCTGTATCCGGAGTGAAAGTTGCCGCGATACTTGCTGGAGACTCCTTATATACACCGGCTAAGAAATCTTTTTATTCTCAGATTCATTCTTTTGAAACACTGCGTATGTCGGCAGATAGTACTGAATTGCTCAGGAAGCAGTTTTTGATGAATAATAATTATTTATTTAGTCAAACGAAAATGGCCGCAAGCGAAGGAGCCAAAATCATTTTTTGGGCAGAGGGGAACGGAATGGTTTTGAAAGAAGATGGACCGGCCTTGCTTGAGCAGGGGGCTTTAACAGCCAAACGTAATTCGGTATATCTGGGCATGTCGATAGAGGTTTATAGTCAAAGAAGAAAAACACCGGTGGAGAATAAAATTGTATTGTTCAAGCCTGATGGTACGCTTGCATGGCAGTATTATAAAAGATATCCTATCGGATTGGAAAATGAAACCATGGTTACCGGTGATGGTGAGATCAAAACACTTCAGACACCGTATGGCAAAATAGCTGCTGTTATTTGCTTTGATACAGACTTTATCCGTTTTGCCCGCAAGGTGGGGCAGGCAGGTGCTGACATACTTTTTGCACCATCAAACGACTGGAAAGAAATTGCAGTATTCAGGGGAAAGCTAACAAAATTCAGAGCGCTCGAAAACGGGTTCACACTTGTACGGCCTACCTCTCATGGAGTTACTGAAATGATCGACAGCAGGGGAAGAACTATACTCGAAAATAATTTTTTTAAAAATCCGCAAACTGTTCTGTTAGCCTCCGTTCCGGTGAAAAGTTCAGGCTCTTTGTATGCTAAAACCGGCGATTGGTTTGCAATTCTGTCTTTACTTATTTTTTTATCCATCGTGGTCGGATATGCCTATAAAAACGCTTCCGTAAAACGTAAGCTCTCTGTAATCACGATGCTTTTCGTACTCCTTCTTTTTTCCTCTGCCTCGCAGGCGCAACAGAAAGCAGCGCTGGTTGATACTTCATTCAAAAGTAAAACCATCCTTTTTCCGGCGGTGTCTTATGCTCCCGAAACAAGTATGGCTCTTGGTGCCAATGTGATGCAGGTTTTTCGGCTTGATTGTTCCAGGTCATCCCAAATCAGTACAACCGGTTTATACACTTTTAAAAATCAATATCTGATATAAAGTGCCGCTCAATTGCACTTTAACCGGAATCGTTTTCTGATAAGGGGGAAGTTCATTTTCAATAAATATCCGGAAAACTATTATGGCATTGGCAATCATACCGAAGAGGAAGAAAAGAACCTGATAACCTATCATGTGGTGAAGTTTGAGGGGGCGGTTATGAAAAGAATTTTTAAGGATATATATGCAGGCCCTAAGGTTTATTTTTCAGATTACTTCGATGTTTCTGGAGAAAAAGAGTTATCCGGAGTAAACGGTGCTTCAGGTGGTAGAACGGTAGGTGTAGGCGCCGGTGTTGTGTATGATTCAAGGGACGATTTAATGGCTCCTGAAAAAGGTTTCTATGCTGATATTTCATTAGTTAAAAATGATCGCGCATTCGGCAGCCAATTTACCTATACCATGGCTGAGGCCGATTTGCGGAAATACTTCCCGATCAGTTCCGCTACCATTCTCGCTTTCCAGGGATTTGCGCAATTAAAAACCGGCGACCTGCCCTTCCTCCAACTATCCTACCTGGGCGGTAGCAGCATGATGCGCGGTCTCTATGCAGGTCGATTCAGAGATAATAACTTGTTGGCTGTACAGGTAGAGTTGCGACAAAGGCTCTCGCGACAGTGGGGCGTTGTATTTTTTGCCGGAGCGGGTGAGGTGATGCCTTCCTTCAGTCAATATTCATTAGATGATTTGCACTCTTCGATAGGAGGTGGTTTCAGAAGAAGATTGAGCAAAACCGAACGGGTCAATTTGCGGATAGACGTGGGGGTAGCCAATGGTAAACCGAATTTTTATGTAAATATTTCCGAAGCATTTTAATTTAATATTATGGAAAAGAAAATGAAAATAATTGCCGGCTTTCTGATACTTTTTGGGCTGTACCACGCGGCAGAATACTTTATTCTTTTGGCTATACTAAATATTTAATGGTAAAAATTTAAATTTCCATAATAGAAAA
>JBIQMB010000570.1:0-2746 GCA_044463745.1 Chitinophagaceae bacterium
TATTGCATTTAAGGCCGACGATGAAAATTGTAGCATCTGCATGTTTACAACGGTGGCTATACCATAAGCGGCATTGACAACGACACCAAAAAATATATTGACCAGAAAAACAGAACCCTGGCGGATGGTGATAATGCCGATGGATTCCAGTAAGGTCCATCCTGAAAAGGAAAGAATTTCTTTGCGAAGGATAGCATCACCGGTTACTTTTTGCGCGGATGTCGGATGGGTGGCTATGTCATTTTTTAAACAGTATCGCTTTAAGATGGTTCGGTTGATAAAGCTCAAAACCAATAACAACGCGGCATACAATATCAGATTGTCGGTGGTGGTGAAAGTGACAAGGTAAGCGATCCCCAGCTTACTGATAATTTCTGCGGTTTCGAGTGCAGACAAAAACCCAATCTTTTCTCTTGCAAACAGCAGTGCCGAATAGGGCGCCGTTAAAATAGTATAAGCAGTGTTGGCCACCATGCAGAGATAAACGATGTTGGCTGCCAACATTCTTTCTTCGGGTATATTGAGAATGAAATTGACGAAAACAACGCCCGCCAGCAGCAAACCCATTACACTGTACAGAACTACCTTTTCTGTTATTTTTTTAATGGCAGCGAAAACCCGTATTACATAATCCGGATCATTTTTACCAATGGCATTGGCCAGAAACCTTGTGTTGGAATTGGATAAGGTTACGGTAACAAAACCCATCAACCCAATAACGCCACCTACCACATTGTAAACTCCATAATCTGAAATGCCCAATCCGTCCAATACGAATCTGGACAAAAAAATGGATATGACGACTGTCAGGATTGTTTTTCCATAAAGAAAACCGCTGTTGAGAATTACCCGTTTAAATTTGGTCACAGTGCGCTACTTTTCCTTTCTTGCTTTTGTTGAACTTTGTTTTTATCTGTCTTCAGACGGCTTCGCCTTTCTGACTCCCAATGAAATCAGTTATTTCTGATATTTTCTCTCATCATTATTTACCCAAAACCTTTCTCCACCAGGGTTTCAGATCTTCTGTGTATCCGTAGCCATATCCGTAACCGTATCTGTTGCCTACGAGTCCTTTCCCTTTTACACCATTGTAAATGATGGCCGGGTTTTTAAGCTTATCCGTCCTGAACAACCGCTCCAACTTTTGTAACATCAATTTGGGAGTGAAATCGTGTCTGACGATAAATAAGGTCACATCACTAAGTTTGGAAAGGATAAACGAATCAGTAACCGGGTTTACCGGCGCGGAATCAATGAGGATATAATCGAAATTTTTTTGCAGATAATCCAGCAGTATGTTTAGTCGGCCATTCGAGATTAATTCTGAAGGGTTGGGTGGAATGGGTCCTGAAGGAAGAAAGAAAAGGTTGCTAAATGATGTTTCGAAAATGATTTCCTCCGGCTGCTTTTTGCCGATCAGAAAGCTGGTGATTCCTGTGTTCCGGGGCAAATTAAACTGCTCACTCAGCTTGGGTTTGCGCAGGTCAAACTCCAGCACGGCTACTTTCTTATTCATCAGAGATAGGGTGATACCCATATTGGTCACGACAAAGCTTTTTCCCTCTCCTGATATGCTTGATGTTATAAGGACCTTCTTATGGTTTTCGTCGATGCCAAGATAGCTCAACGAGGTTCGCAGATGCCTGAATTGCTCGGCCACAAAACTGCGTTTGCCTTCAGAAATAACGATGGGCGTTTTTGAACGGTCATATACAATTTCGCCCAGTACAGGAATAGCTGTGTATTTTTCCAGTTCCGATTTTCCCTGGATGCTTTGCGTCAGTAAATCTTTCAGATATACCATACCGACCCCTAAGATGATTGATCCAAGAATGGCACCCAGGAAGATAATTTTCTTCTTCGGACTTACCGGAATATCGGATGATTCTGCATGGTCGATGATCCGGCTATCAGCAACCGTTGACGCAAAGGATAACATTGTTTCCTCACGCTTTTGCAAAAGAAAAGTATAGATGCCGCTTTTGATGGCCTGCTGGCGGGTGATGCCTAACAATTCCATCTCCTTACGTGGAATGCCCCGCAGCATAGAAGTGTATCTTTCATTGGTGGATATCAGGTCTTCCCTGCCGGCAATCATACTCCTGCGCTGGTTTTGAATGTTTTCCATGATGCCCGGCTTGAGTTTTTCCATGCCGTCAACGACGGAAATAAGTTGTGGGTTGTTTTCGGGAACCAGGGTTTTCAACTGGGTATATTGCAGCTCAAGTTCAGTTAGTTTCTGAAGCAGATTACTCAGGATAGGATCATTAATGCCCATGGTTGCAGGTACAATGCCGCCTGTAGTGCCCTTGCTTTTTACATATGCTTCTACCTGGTCAAGCACCGCCAATTGCATATTAATATCACTGATCTTCTGATCATTGACCGACACGGTTTGCAAAAAGATTTGCCCTTGCGAACTGATGTCGGTTATTTTATTATTTGATTTGAATTGCTGCAGACTGCCCTCTACAGAATCGAGATCACTGGATACAAATTTCAATCGGTCATCCACAAACTTTAGCGTATTGGCAGCCAGTACGTTCTTATCCTGAATGGCGGCCTTGTTATAGAGCTTCATCAGGTTATTAATGATGTCTTCGCCGCGTTCGGGAACCTCGTCACGGATGGCAATTTCAATAACGGTGGATTGCTTGCTCGATGCATTAACATTGAGCCGATTGCGTAAAGAGTTGGCTGTATTCTTGACCGAATTTAGCGAAAAATAATACTCAGTTTCGTGATT
>JBIQMB010000571.1:0-2740 GCA_044463745.1 Chitinophagaceae bacterium
TAACATCAAATGAAAAAATATTAACTTTCGGAAATAGTCAATTTTACAGATTGAAACGCTTTCCAAAGTATCAATAAAAAATCCACCTTAAAGTAACTAAGGTTTGCTCAAACAATAACCTAACAAACGCGGTAAACTCATTCACACCAATATTCAAACCAGAAAAAAACAGAAATTGCCATTATCTGTATATTTTGAATACCATAAAATTGCCTGAACCATTAACAATTGTGAAGTATGGAAGTGAAAATGATTTGCATTCGAATAGAGTAAAACAGCATCCTTTGATCACCTCTTTTATAATATACAAAGTTATTTTTTCGGCTCCTGCCATCGCGATTTTCCTTAATAAACTTAGATTTAAACGAAGAGAGACATTGAAACTCCCTACATTGCCAGAATTGCACACGAGGGCGCGTTATTTATTAGGGTATCCATCAACAACTCATTGTGTGCTCCAAGCCGTGCCACTATACTTACTAGAAAGATGAGCCACATCAATGGTAAAGTGGATATTTATATTCTAATTTGACTAGATCAGCGAACCGTTATAAATCATCTGCATCAGACTGGCTCCCAGACTGCCATTATTGGCAAATTACACCTGCAGAAAAGCCGCAGGGCTTTGATTATACTGAGGTAGT
Source organism: Chitinophagaceae bacterium (assembly GCA_044463745.1). Lineage (GTDB taxonomy): Bacteria > Bacteroidota > Bacteroidia > Chitinophagales > Chitinophagaceae > Ginsengibacter. The sequence goes on from JBIQMB010000571.1 coordinate 645, forward strand.
GCCCCATCAGGGTCATTATTATAATCAGGATTTTATTATCAAGGACGGCGATACCACAAAGCTTCATGAATATGTAACAAACCTGACGACAGATATGACACTAAAATTGAATTGAGCACCGCGACAGGAATAGGCCATTTTGCGTGCTTTACCATCAAAAAACTCCCACAAGGAATGGCTTCCTGCTTTTAAGGTTTATCGATGAATATTCGAAGAAATAAAACAGGAAGCCACCGACTCTTTTGATAATTATGAGGGGAGAGGTAAAACTGCTAAGGAAGCCGAAATGAATATTTTCGGATACATGTACTGGTCCGGAGATAATAAGATTTCTCACAAAGTGATGGAAGAATTAAACATAAAAGAAACGCCAGGATGGGGAAGAAGTGCCTACGAATCAAACTTAAGCCGGATGACTTTGGAACAAAGAAGAGTGTGGAACCCGCCATATGATCCTATAATTTCTAAGATTCCAGACCAATTATCCTTAAATGGCATCAAAAGACTTGATGAAATGGAAACATCAGCGATACATACAAGCCTACATGGGTTCTATTGCAGCAGTGGAGGATGGAGTAGGTAGATTATTGGATTTTTCTCAAACAAAATAATCTCGAAGAAAACACGATAGTTTTTTACATTTCTGATCAAGGCTTTCACCTTGGAGAACATGACTGGTTCGACAAGCGCTTTATGTATGAAGAATCTTTTCGTACTCCGTTTGTAATTAGGTATCTGAAAGATATCAGGACTGGCCAGAAATTAAATCAATTAGCTAAAAATTTAGATTTTGCGCCTACGCTTTTAGACTACACCGGTATTCCAATCCCGGCAGGCATGCAGAGAAAATCTTTTCGAGGTTTACTGAACGGAAAAAGAAACAAATGGAGGGATGCGGTATATTTCCGATATTCACCAGGCAAAACGTCATTATGGAGTCAGAGCAAACAGGTATAAACTCATTCACTTTTATTATGACATTGATGAATGGGAATTATATGGCCCGAAGAAAGACACGGAAGAAATGCACAATGTTTACAATGACCTGGTTTATTCACAGGTACAGAAAAATATGCATAAAAAGCTCACGAAATTAAGAGCCAGATATAAAGATTCAGATGAGAATAATAAATGGTTTATCAAATACAATAATTCACAACCCCTACCCGATATAGTGAAATGATTTTTCATGGTAAAAATTTTTCTTTACGCTTCAAACAAAATACGGGCTCAGATAAAACAAAGACCGATTTAATTTCCGAAATGTTTAAAAAAGATAGCTCTCTCACCTATCTATTGTAATTCTAACTCCACAGTTGGATATTTACCTGGACTCTAAATGAAATCTTACAGTAAAGTGAGCCATTCATTCAACAGATGCTTATACTTTTCTATCATCTCCCTGGCAGAAACTTTTGCCAAAGCAGCAATTTTAAAAGTAGTTAGCGCCGCTTCCAATTCCTGAAGCTTGGCTACATTATTTTCCTGTGTGTACTTATTACGCAGCCAGTTTATTTTTTCAAAATCCTGCACACCTTCGATTAACTTTTCAAATCGAATGGAAGTCAGCGGTCCGGGATAAACCTGGTAGGTGTCTCCCGCAGGCCAGGATATGAAGCGGCTGTCTTTTAAGGGATTGGCTGTCCAACTATTGTAGGCCCATCTCAGGAAGCCATCCATTTCGGTAGCGGCGGTGTACCAGCCGGTCCAGACAGCTTCATCGGGTGCAGAAAAAGTAAACTCATTGGGATACTTTTCGGTGCAACAGGTGTACCAGGTGCTGACCTTTCCCTGCTTTTTACGACGGGTAAGTACTTCGTCGGGAAATGTCCAGCGCGAGGCTACACAATAATCAAAAATATCTTCTTCAATTTCCGGATGGTAATCACCGGCTAAGGCTATTTTCCACGCCGGATCTACTTCCTTTAATAATTGAATCACGGACTTCATGGCTTCCATCGGTCGTTCGTCCATCGCGATGGCCGTTTTGCCGAACCATCCTTTCGCTTTCAGATGTGCAGTAAAATCCGTCAACATGCTGCGCCAAAATTCATTGTACGCCGATGTGCCGATGGCTCCGGTGAAAACGGTATCCT
>JBIQMB010000572.1:0-2738 GCA_044463745.1 Chitinophagaceae bacterium
CTGATCAAACAAATCCTTCCCCAATGCCAGTCCTGCATTGTTTATTAAAATTTCGATATCGGTCCACTCCTCAGGCAGATTATGGATTGCATCAAAAACATTTTCTTTTTCTCTGACATCAAAGGGCAAATTATAAACTTCTACACCGTAAGCATCAATCAATTCTTTACGCAGGTCGTTCAGAAGGTGGTCTCTTCTTCCGTTTAAAATCAGCCTGTTTTTTTGTTTAGCAAATATTTCTGCACATGCTTTTCCGATCCCTGACGTAGCACCGGTTATAAAAATTGTCTTCATGATTCATTATGATTAAGTATAGATTTTAATTCCTCCGGTGATGAAAGAATGATAATTTTATCTGAAACGCTATGATACAAAAAGTTTTCCATTTCCATTTTTCTGATCAGTGAGATGAGATCCTCATAAAAACCATTTGTGTTCATGATAAACATTTTTTTATCATGAATATTAAGCTGGTTCCATGTAAGTGCTTCAAAAAATTCATCCATGGTTCCATAACCTCCCGGTAAAATCAGGGCTGCATCGCCCTTTTCGTACAACATTTTTTTTCGGCTGTGCATGTCCTCAACCTCATACATTTCGGTAAGGCCGGTATGAGCGTGCTCCGGTACAGACAGGATATGAGGCATTATACCTATCGCCGTTCCGCCATTATCAAGCACCGCGTTGGCGATGGCTCCCATCAATCCTTTATTTCCTCCCCCATAAATGAGCGCGATATTTTTCTCTGCTAAAATCTCGCCTAACCTCATAGCACCGTTCATATACACAGGATCATTTCCTGTTTTTGAACCACAAAAAACCGTAAGGTTTTTAATTTCCATAAATTTATTTGACATCTTTTCGGGATAAAAATAATAAATACTCTACTTTTATTGCTTTCATAATATTGCTTATGTCTCCTACCGTTCTATTATCATTCATCATCAGCTACTTTTTGCTTCTGATTGTTGTCTCCTATTTTACATCCAGAAAGTCGTCGAGTAACGAAACATTCTTCATCGCCAATCGCTCTTCCAAATGGTATTTGGTGGCCTTCGGCATGATCGGAACAGCGCTGAGCGGCGTAACGTTTATATCGGTTCCGGGTGAGGTGGGCAATGCCGCTGGTTTTCAATTCAGATATTTTCAGTTTGTTCTTGGCAATGCAGTAGGATACGTGATCGTGGCATTTGTGTTGCTTCCTTTGTATTATAAAATGCATCTCGTTTCAATCTACGAGGTTATAAAACGGGCTTTCGGTAATGTGAGCCACAAGACCGCTGCGGGCATTTTTATCGTTTCGAGGGTGATAGGTTCGGCCTTCCGGCTTTTTTTGGTAGCCATCGTTTTACAACGATTTATTTTTGATTCAATGGCCGTTCCATTTTGGCTTACCATCGTTATTTGTCTGGCTCTGATATGGGCTTATACTTTCAAGGGCGGACTAAAAACGATTATTATTACAGATACACTTCAGACCACATTTCTGGTAGCATCGGTCATTTTATCGATTTACTTTATCATGAATAGCCTGAACATGAACTTATCCGAAACTTACCATGCGGTTAAGGATAGTAATTATTCCAAAATATTTTTCACTGATAATTTCATTACCAATAAGCTTCATTTCAGCAAGCAATTCATAGGCGGAATTTTCGTAACCGTCGGCATGTTTGGGTTGGATCAGGATCTGATGCAAAAAAACCTGAGCATGAAGACTGTAAGGGAGGCCAAGATAAACATGATGAGTTTTATGGGGATTTTTGTTATTGTGAATTTACTGTTTTTGAGTGTAGGCGCATTATTGTATATCTATGCCAACAAAGAAGGGATAGCCATTCCAACAGATGCAGTGATGGGACATGAAATTGTGCGCACAGATTATTTATTTCCTGAAATAGCATTGCGGCATTTTCAGGGGATGCCGGCAGTTGTGTTTATGCTCGGATTAACCGCCGCCACCTTTGCTACAACTGATTCGGGAATTACTGCGCTCACCACTTCTTTCTGTGTAGACTTCCTGCAATTTGGCCAAAAGGGACGGGCAGAAAAAGATAGAAAGAGACTAAGAACCCTGGTTCATTTAGGATTTTCGGTAGTTATATTACTGACGGTTTTGGCCTTTCATGCATTGAACGACCAGTCGGTGGTAAGTGCTATTTTTAAAGTAGCCACATATACCTACGGTCCGCTTTTGGGGTTATTTGGTTTCGTATTGTATGCAAAAGGCAGAAATATTCTGGACAAATGGTCGCCCATCGTATGTATTATTGCTCCTATTCTGACTTATTTTATCGATACGCACTCAAAAGAGTTATTGGGAGGTTATGTTTTTGCTGAAGAGTTGATCCTTGTCAACGGACTCCTTACCTTTATAGGATTATGGCTGATTTCGAAAAAGAGAGAAGCACCTGTAAATGCAACTTCATGAAAATTGTAAACAATATTGCTGAAGAATACGCGGAAAAATATTCTGACACAAGCTCTGTTTTATTAAAGGAAATAGAAGATTACACCCTCAAGCATCATGCACACAGCCACATGCTGAGCGGCCCGGTTCAGGGAAAATTTCTGGAAATAATTAGTAAGCTTACCCAGCCCGAAAAAGTTTTGGAGATTGGCACTTTCACAGGTTATAGCGCTCTGTGTATGGCCGCCGGCCTGCAAGAGGAAGGAGAGCTTCACACCATCGAACTGAGGGAAGAAGATGCCGCTTTAGCCCGCACATTTTTTACAAA
>JBIQMB010000573.1:0-2730 GCA_044463745.1 Chitinophagaceae bacterium
CATCGTTTTGCCTTTTGCTATCATTGGCCTTGTTGTTTTGTCTGTGGCTTTTGTGTTTATGAGGATAAGGCTTCCGGAAATTACAGAAGAAGATGAAGATGCGGCACATGGAGTAATGGTTTCCGAAACAGACGAAGCAATCACCGACATCAATGATCCCCGATATATTTCTAAAAAACCTTTATGGGAAAACCGCCACTTTGTGCTTGGATTTATAGCTCAGGCATGCTATGTAGCGGCGCAGACAGGTGTTTTCAGTTTCCTGATCAACTTTGTTACCGATCATGACATGGATCCTCATTTTGATGTAAAATACGCACCATACTTTTTGTCGCTCGGGTTTCTGTTTTTTATGATTGGCCGGATATCAGGCAGTGCAATGATGAAATATTTTAAACCAACCCGGATGCTGGCACTTTATGCATTTATGATAATTTTGTTGTTGCCAATCGTAGCTTTAGAGTTCGGATGGGTTTCGATTGTGGCTATCTATGGAGTGTTCTTCTTTATGTCCATAATGTTTCCGACCATTTTTGCGCTCGCGATTAAATCGTTGGGTAAGCATACCAAGCATGCATCGTCATTCCTGGTTATGGCTGTAGCCGGTGGCGCTATATTTCCCCCGTTAATGGGCCTTGTGGCAGATACATATAACATGAGAATTGGGTTTTTAGTTCCTATACCGCTCTTTGCTTTTATTTTATATTATGCAGTGAACGGGTATAAAATAAAACCCTAAAAAAATAAATGAGTGATGGCTGTAAAAGATAAATATGTAATAGGAGTTGATTTCGGAACTGATTCTGTCCGGGCTATCATGGTTAACGCCATGAACGGACAAGAAGCAGCTTCTGCCGTATCTCATTACAGTCGGTGGGTCAAAGGTCTTTATTGCGATCCAGCGTACAATCAATTCAGACAGCATCCGCTTGATTACATAGAAAGTCTGGAGGAGGTTGTTAAGAGCTGTGTGAAGAAGGCAAGAGCTGAAATAGCTGCTGCTGTTTGCGGAATCTCATTAGCTACTACCGGATCCACGCCGGCAGCGGTAGATGACAAAGGCTTACCGCTGGCTCTTAAGGAAGAGTTTAAGGAGAATCCTAATGCTATGTTTATTTTATGGAAGGATCATACGGCTATCAATGAGGCTGATGAAATAAACAGAGCGGCAACAGGTGATCATTCGGATTATCTGAAATACGTTGGTGGCGTTTATTCCTCTGAATGGTATTGGGCTAAACTTTTGCATACGCTTCGGGCTGATAAGAATGTGAAGGCGGCGTGTTTTACCTGGGTGGAACATAGCGATTGGATACCTTTTTTATTAACCGGAGGCAATGATGCCCGAATGATAAAAAGAAATGTTTGTGCTGCAGGCCACAAAGCATTATGGGCAGAAGAATTCGGCGGTATGCCCGATAAGTCCTTCTTTGAATCTGTTGATCCGGTCCTGCTTCCGTTCAGAGAAAGGTTTGGACAGTCCGTTTATGACGCAGGCCAGGCGGCCGGAACCCTTAGTGCAGAGTGGTCGGAGAAACTTGGGCTCTCTACGAATGTTGTCGTAGGCATCGGAGCCATCGATGCTCATGTAGGCGCCGTGGGAGGAAAAATTAAACCATTTTTTCTGAGTAAGGTCATCGGAACTTCTACTTGTGATATGATGGTGGTGCCGCAAAAAGAAATGGAGGGGAAATTTATTGAAGGAATTTGCGGACAGGTAAACGGATCTATTTTACCCGGTATGATAGGACTTGAGGCGGGGCAATCTGCATTCGGAGATATTTACCATTGGTTTAGAGAATTACTGATCTGGCCATTAAAAAACATGAATTCATCGGCAACTTCTGAAGAAGATTTGATTAATAAACTCGAATCAGAAATTTTAAAAAATCTTGATCACCTGGCTTCTCAACTCCAGGTAGATATGGATTCAGAATTCGCGATTGACTGGTTCAATGGCCGTAGATCGCCCGATGCCAATCCCAACCTGAAAGGCTTGATAGGGGGCTTAACCCTTGCCTCAAACGCTCCACGGATTTATCGTGCATTGGTTGAAGCTACCTGTTTTGGATCTAAAGCCATAATGGAGAGTATCGAAAATCAGGGAATCGAAATTCAGGGGGTTAATGCTATCGGAGGCATTGCTACAAGATCCGGGTTTGTGGTTCAGATGATGGCCGATGTATTAAACCGTCCGGTTCATGTATCGGCAGTAGAGCAAACTGTTGCATTGGGTGCAGCCATGTTTGCATCGGTAGTTTGCGGCATACATGAAACACTTGATATAGCAGGACCAGCCATAGGCAGATCAGGTGACAGCGTGGTAGAGCCCAGAAAAGAAATGACCGGAATATACGGAGAACGTTATGAAGTGTATAAACGATACGGGGCAATGCAGGGATAAGAAATGGAAAAAAAATAAGCAAAACATTTAAAAATAAACCATGGCTAAAAAGACTTCGCTGAAAGATATAGCAAATGCGGTAGGGGTTTCTACTGCTCTGGTTTCTTATGTTTTGAATGGACGTGAGCGGGAGGCTCGTGTGAATCCCAATACGGCGGAGAAAATCAGGCAGGTGGCGAAGAAGATGAATTATCAGCCCAATCAGGTTGCGAAAAGCCTGAAAAGTGGCAGGTCATTAGCCATCGGCCTCATTGTAGCAGATATATCCAACCCATTTTTTGGACATCTGGCACGAACTATAGAAGATGAATCAGAAAAGGCAGGCT
>JBIQMB010000574.1:0-2730 GCA_044463745.1 Chitinophagaceae bacterium
ATCAGTTAACCAATGACTTTGACCGCCATCATCATTTTGGCACCATCATTTTTTCAAAATTTCCCATTGTACGCAAACAGTTTATGATTAATAACCCGGATGATTACAATTCTACTTTTCAGTTTGTGGATATGGTGGTCGGGGCTGATACAGTTCGGGTTTTTAATGTGCATTTGCAGTCATTAAAATTTTCAAAAGAAAACAGGGAATACCTCGATAGCCTGCAAATAACCAAGCCATCTGCTACTGAATCTAAGAGCGTGATCCGGAAATATAAGAGAGGACTTTTAAGGCGTGCAGTTCAGGCTCGTTTTCTGAAAGATGAAATGAACCACACCCCTTATCCGATCATACTTTGCGGAGATTTTAACGATGTTCCGGGATCGTATGCTTATAATACTATTGGAGAAGGATTGCAAAATGCATTCGTAAAAAAAGGAGCCGGACTTTCGCCAACCTTTGATGGCATATCACCCACGCTCAGAATTGATAATATTTTTACAGATAATCATTTTGTAATCAGCCAGTATGAACGGATAAAGAGCAATCTGAGCGATCACTTCCCGATCATCGCTGATGTATATGTGAAACCTTTGGATGAAAAAAAACAATGAATTTTTCATTCTGTTTAATTCCCTATATATTTGCTGAAAATTGTTTTTAAAATGGAAAATAACCTGGAAAGAGAATCTGTAAGTAAATACTGGGTTTACTTTGTGATATTTGCCATCATTCAACTGGTTTTTCTAATCTGGATCAGAGAGTATTTCTGGGTAATCTTACCTTTTGTACTTACCTCTTTTTGCAAAGCTATCCGCATTATCTAAAAAATTCCATTCGCCATTATACTTCGGGATAATCAGTTAGATTATCTTTGGGAGTTATGAGTCCATCACAAGACCTTACGGTAACACTTATACAATCTGATTTGCTCTGGGAAGATAAGCAAGCAAATCTGCAAGCCTTTGAGCAAAAAATACTGGGCATCAAGCCGCCCACAGAGTTAATTGTTCTGCCCGAAATGTTTTCTACCGGATTTAGCATGGAACCGGAGAAACTGGCTGAGGATATGGAAGGAACCACGGTAAAATGGATGAAACGGATTTCAGCCGAAAAAAAAGTTGTCCTGACAGGAAGTATCATTATTCAGGAAAATGGCAAGTACTTTAACCGTTTAATCTGGATGTTGCCTACAGGGGAATACGGGGTTTACGACAAGCGGCATCTCTTCGGGTACGCGGGTGAGCATCACCATTATACCCCGGGACAAAAAAAGTTAATAGCCTCATTAAAGGGTTGGAAAATTAATCTCCAGGTATGTTACGATCTGAGATTTCCCATTTGGGCACGTCAGCCTGTTGAAGCCGAAAAGCAGTATGATTTGTATATTAATATGGCCAGTTGGCCCGACAAAAGAAGGCATGCCTGGAAGTCGTTGTTGACAGCCCGCGCCATCGAAAACCAATCTTTTGTAATTGGTGTCAATCGCATAGGAACGGATGGAAACGGACACCAATATGCAGGGGATAGCATGATAATAGACCCGTTGGGAGAAGCTCTTTACACTAAAGAATACGAGGAAGATATTTTTACCTTCAGATTACAAAAAGAAAAGGTAGCGGATACGAGGTCAAAGTTTCCGTTTTTGGACGATGCCGATGAGTATCTGATATTGTAAAGATAGGCAGACCTAATAAACAAGACGCTCAATTCCGTTTTTTAATTGCGGATAAATTTTTTCATAAAGCGCCAGCAATAATTCATCCCGTGTAGGAAGGCGGGTATTGTTATTTATCATCAGTTCATCTTCTTTTTTAAGCGCGCGCTTATCTCCTTTATATGTAGCATAGCTTTGGTTAAAATCCACAAAGGAACTATAGGTTTTCAGGTCGATATTCTGCCGGGTTTTGGCATCGGTAACCCTGCATTCAATTTCACTCAATGCTTTAAAATATTGGCGGGTTACATACACGGTGGCTTTAACGGTTTCATATATGGGTTTATCCGCAGAATCTTTGCCCACCTGAATTTCTTTACTACGGTTGATGGTTGATTTTGCGATACTTGGGTAAGGAACATCTAATCTTGTCCAGGCAATATCAATGATCCAGTCCACATCAATCCTGGCCATGTATGCCTCCCGATCTGTAAAAAATTTGGCAGGTGAGTTTCTTCGGTAATCCCCACCCAGGTCACGAACAAGACTGCGTTGTAACAGATCATTATTAAAACTATTTCCGAAGCGGTTGGGTCTCATACTTGCGTAAAAACTTGACTGATCTGTTACCGGATTGATAATAACATTCAATACCGATTCTTTCCAGGCCACATCCATTCGGCGGATTACATCGCGGTACCCCGGATAATATTCATTGGCTTTACTGAACAAAAAATAGGCTTCGCGATAGGCGGCTTTGCTGTCAGTTTGCATTTGATCTATGCCCAGGTTGTAATAATCTTCGGCAGCGTTTTGTTTAGCAACAGTTATTGCAGACTGATACGAATCTGGTGTGATAAAAGAGCGAGCTTTCGATCTGGAGATCACTTCTGATAACTTGTTCAGTGTTTGGTATGTACCAATAATTTTATCCCAGCGGTCGGGTTCGGTAAGTGTATGGTAAACGTCTATGTCATTCAGCATTTGTGTAGTAAGCGTTCGATAAGCCTGTTCAATTTGATGCTGAAGTTCAGGGCTGTTGGTTTTATCGAGCTTCTTCAGCATTGAGCTTA
>JBIQMB010000575.1:0-2726 GCA_044463745.1 Chitinophagaceae bacterium
TGCCTGTTCACCAACGATACCCGCCCCGATGATGATGACCTTAGTGGGTGGTATTCCCGATATACCTCCTACCAAAACCCCTTTTCCTTTATTGGCATTGCTAAGGTATTGCCCGGCTATCAGCATAACGGCACTTCCGGCTATTTCGCTCATGCTTCGCACAATCGGATTATGGCCGCTATCATCTTTCAGGTTCTCAAAACTAAGCGCTGTAATTTTTTTCTCCATCATCTGCTCCAGCACTTCCCGGTTCATGGCCGAAACGTGAATGGGCGAAATAATGAATTGATTGGGCTTCAGATATTCAATCTCCTGTTCACACACCGGAGCACTTTTTACGATGGTGCTGCATTCAAACACCTCCTTGCAACTATACACGATTTTGGCTCCTGCATCACTAAAATCTTTGTCGCTGTAATTGGCGCCATCGCCTGAACGGGATTCCATCACCACGCGATGCCCATTTGCGGTAAGAACTTTCACGGCCTCCGGCGTTAGTGCAATGCGGTTTTCCTGAAAGGTACTCTCCTTGGGAATTCCGATTTGCAAATCAGTTCCTTTGGGTTTGATATCCAGTGTTTCTTCCAGCGTTTCGTAGCTGAATGAAGGCAAAATAAAAGGTTTGGATGATTCCATGTACTTGGATTATTGATTGACGAACAAGACAATAAAATTAAAGATTTTATTCAGGTATTTGAAGAATCAATTTTCGTTCCTCTTTCCCGGTGATTTCAATCCGGCTTTTTACCGTTCTTTCAGGGAAGATTCCGGGTGCATTTTCTGGCCATTCTACCATGCATATATCGCCGCTTAGCAGGCTGTCTTCCAAACCCGAGTGGATGGCTTCTTCCTCGTCCTTTATCCGGTACAAATCCATGTGAACAATGTTCTTGCCCGATGTAGTGGTGTACTCCTGAATAATGGCAAAGGTGGGACTGCTCACCACATCCATCACGCCCAGTTCTTTGCAGATAGCGGATATCAGGGTAGTCTTTCCTGCTCCCAGTTCGCCACTGAAAGTAAAGATGGAATAATCCTGTGTTAGCTCTACAAACTTGCGAGCGATGGATTCTATCCGGTCAAGGCGCCAGATGATTTCAGTTGATTTCATTTGCGGCAAAATTATTCTAAAATTTTTTCAGTGAGCGATATACTATTGCGATGTGCATTAACCGGCACTTATGATACGACATCATCGGGGCGAGTGGCTCGCGGAAGAAAAGGTGTAAGTAAAGCAGGCGGCAACAGAACTTTTCACCATCGCGGCTTGTCTCTTTTTGCACCTGAATTTGTTTCAAAAAATAAGCGAACTTTGAACCGACGCAATGAAGACTGCAAAAGCTTAATCAGATGGCATATTAATGGTACTCAAGAGGCACATACCTTTTTTAAAAGCTGTATTCTATTATACTGTTTCTGCTTTTGGCGGCCCGCAAGGTCATTTGGGTATGATGTCAAAAATTTTTGTTGAAGGAAGAAAGGACATCACGGAGGAAGAACTTATGGAATACACCGCATTCTGCCAGATGCTTCCAGGTGCTTCCTCCACACAAACCATCACCCTGATCGGATATAAAAGAGGCGGCGTGTGGCTGGCGGTACTCACCCTGCTTATCTGGCTTTTTCCGGCCAGCCTGATCATGAGCATTTTTTCGTTCCTCGTCATTTACCTGAATAAATATCATATCAGTCTCGACGTATTTAAGTTCGTTCAGCCCATGGCAATCGGGTTCATCGCCTATGCGGCACTTAAAATGTACCGGATCTCTATCAAGAATACGATAACTTTCGTAATCATGGCCATCTCCACGCTGGCAACTTTTATCTTTTTTAAATGGCCGTGGATATTTCCGATCCTGATCATACTGGGTGGTATCGTTACCAACTTCAGTGACAAGCGATTCCCTGAAAAAGAAAAGCTACGGCCAAAGCATATCCGGTGGACCAATATCTGGCTCTTCATTCTGGTTTTTGCCATAGTTGGTTACCTGAGCGAAGCGGCAAGAAAAGGCGACTGGAAAGATAGAAAGGTTTATCACCTTACGGAAAATACTTACCGTTTCGGCAGCCTTGTTTTTGGAGGAGGAGATGTACTGATGCCGATGATGTACGAGCAATTTGTACTGCGCGAAAAAACCCAGTATATGACACCCGAAGAGTTTCTGACAGGGTGGGGGATGGTGAGGGCAATACCGGGACCTGTATTTTCCGTATCGGCTTATACGGGCGGCATGGTACTCAGAGACATGGGCACCAGCATGCAAATCCTGGGTTGTATCATTGGATGCATTTTTATTTTCCTGCCAAGTGCGTTTCTGGTTTTGTTTTTCTACCCCGTCTGGCATAATCTTAAAAAATACGCACCCATTTACCGATCGCTCGAAGGCATTAATGCAGTAGTGGTGGGTATTATGTGGGCGGCATTTTTTTATCTTCTCAAAGATGTGTCCATTATCTCGGTAATCGATCTTAAAACGGTCAGTTTTATAAATATATTCGTTATCATTGGCACCTTTGCCTTACTTACATTTTCCAGAATTCCACCACCCCTCATTGTGGCGGCATGCCTGGTGGTAGGACTTATTTTTTAAATACAAAAATGCGAAACCATTAAAATAAATGAATCTTATGTCGTCATCGGTTATACTTAAAAGGTGTGCTTTCTGTCTGATAATATTATTTGTGTTGGCCAGTGTGAAACCTGCATCAGGACAGGCTTTCAAACC
>JBIQMB010000576.1:0-2701 GCA_044463745.1 Chitinophagaceae bacterium
ATACGGATAAAGCGTGGCAGGAGGAATTAAAAGAGATCATTCCGGCTCTGGCACCCAATCAGATCGGTGAAGCAGGAGACCTGAATGAGTGGCTTGACGACTGGCAGGATGCTGAACCCCAACACCGCCATGTATCCCATCTTTACGGCCTGCATCCATATGATGAAATCACACCCTGGGACACACCAAATCTTGCCTCAGCAGCAGAGAAAACATTAAACGCACGGGGCGACGGCGGCACGGGCTGGAGCAAAGCCTGGAAGATCAATTTCTGGGCCCGGCTGGGTGATGGGAATCATGCCCAGCTTCTCTTAAAACAACTCCTTACTCCGGCCATAGTAAACAATCCCCAATATCGGGGCGGCGGCACCTACCCTAATCTCTTTTGTGCGCATCCCCCATTTCAGATTGATGGAAATTTTGGTGGAACAGCGGGCATTGCAGAGATGTTGGTTCAAAGTCACGGTAAAGAAGAAATCATTCGTTTTTTGCCGGCATTGCCAAATGATCCGGACTGGAAAAATGGAAATGTTACCGGATTGCGTGCCAGGGGTGATTTTGAAGTGTCGGTACAATGGAAGGATGGAATGCTGGAACAGGCTGTGGTCAGGGCTTTCAAAAGTGGTGACTGCAAAGTTTTGTTGCCTGCCGGCAAAGCGATTTATAAAGATGGAAGTATTATTTCTGGCAAAGAAGATAAAGAAAGGGTGGTAAGTTTTAAGGTTTCCGCAGGTAACGATTATACGATTAGGTAATTATATCATAGCATCATCGGTTTCAAATTTTTATTACCAAAACTGCACGCCAATTGAAGATACAAAATGCCATAGAGTTTTTACATTAACAGGCCGGTCGGGTCACAACAGATTCCCAATCTGAAAAAAGGGCCAATTTATTATTGACAAAAAAACTATATTCGTTTTCTTTTAGCATTCTTTTTCTGTTTTAAAAACTAAAGAATAAATCATAATAAATCCAGGCTGCATTATGGAATCCAAACTTTTATCCGACTCCGCAACCGACCTCGCTTCAAGAAAGAAATCGAAGCTCGGTATCAAATTCTTTTTTATTTATCTGATATTTTACGGAGCGTTCGTCACCATTGGGGTGGTCAATTACGAGTTATTTGCCATTGAAGTATTCAGGGGAATCAACCTGGCTGTTGTTTATGGTTTATCACTAATTCTCTTTGCAGTTTTATTAGGTATTCTGTACAACTTTCTATGCACCCGTTACGAAAACCAAATGAATAATAAAGATATCTAAAACCATGATATACGGAATTTCTTACACCGCGCTTGTCTTTTTTATTCTCTTCGTTGCTTTTGTTCTATGGCTTTCGGTTTATTTGGGAAAAAGAACCAAATCAGCCTCTTCTTATTATGCTGCAGGAGGCAGGATTCACTGGGCTGTAAACGGAATAGCCTTTGCAGGCGATTACCTGTCGGCCGCGTCATTTCTTGGCATCTGTGGTATGATTGCCATTTCTGGTTTTGATGGATTTTTGTACGCCATCGGGTTTTTGGCGGGCTGGATTGTTGCGTTGTTTCTGATTGCCGAACCATTTAAAAAATTAGGAAAATATACATTCACAGATGCTTTAAATTCGAAGTTCAATTCAAGAGCTATTACCTTAACTGCATCCGTTAGCACCCTGATTATTTCTGTGTTTTATCTGATACCGCAGATGGTTGGCGCCGGTGACCTGGTCACTCCCCTACTCGGGTTTCCGCATTGGGTAGGCGTTCTTCTCGTCGGTCTTATTGTGATTTTTATCGTAGCCACGGCCGGTATGGCTTCTACTACTTATGTCCAGTTTTTAAAAGGAGGATTATTAATCATCCTTTCCTTTATCCTTACCATGTATATCCTCAAGCATGGCTTCACTCTCAAGCCCGATCATCCCAATCAACCATATCATTCCTATATAGAAATTAAGCCCACAATAGAGAATGGGAAAGTAACAAAAGCAGACGATTGGAACATCATTGACCAGCTTGATATTAAAGGGAAAAATCTGGTGAGAATGGAGAAGAACGAAATAATTCGTTGGTTTGATTTAGTTGAAACCGGTGGAGCATACAAGCTGCAAGAAACTTTATCAATCACCCATGACAAATCCGGTCAAGTTCTCTACAATGGGGAGCCTCAAGCCAACGGACACTTTTTTCAGGTAGGGCATGTAAGCAAGATTGTAAAACAAGGAAAAGAGGTAGAGCAAACGGGTGCCGTTGGTCCTGTAGAATATCTTTCTATTTTAGAAAACAGCACCATCGTCCGGTTTTTAAACACAAAGTTTAATTACAAAGATGAGTCGGTATCTGTTTATTACCCCCATGAAACTTCCGGAAAAGATTTTATGCTGCCGGGCCTGAAATATAAAATTGGAAAGGGATCAAGTATCTGGAGCAAGCTCGATTTTATTTCACTCATGTTAGCATTGTTTTTGGGCACCGCTGCCTTGCCACACATATTGATCCGGTATTATACAGTTCGCTCGCCGCGCGATGCGCGAAAATCTACCATCCTTGCGATTGCTGCTATCGGTGCGTTTTATGTACTCACACTTTACATGGGTTTGGGCGCAGCCGTCAACGGATCGATGGACGTGGAGTCGAGCAATATGGCGGCTCCGCTGCTGGCAAGGGCGTTTGGCGCATTCTTATTTTCTGCGATTTCGGCCGTAGCTTTTGCTACTATT
>JBIQMB010000577.1:0-2686 GCA_044463745.1 Chitinophagaceae bacterium
AAGATAGTTTTACATTAACCGCATTGGGCCCTTTTTTTCCCTGTTCTACTTCAAACACTACCTTGTCCCCTTCTTTTACGTTTGCCTGTAATCCACTTACGTGAACAAAAACATCTTTCGATCCGTCGTTAGGAGTGATAAATCCGAAGCCTTTTTCGTCGTTGAAGAACTTTACTACGCCTTCTTGCATTGTTTTATTGTTTGTTTATTATTAAAAGAAATTATCGGAATCCATTTTTCAGATTCTGTAATTTTATTTTATCTTTTTAACCTGGGTTGCTGCGTATCCCTTAGGTGTCCTTTGCTTTTCGTAAGATACCCTGTCGTTTTCTGCAATGGGTTCAAGAAAATCATTACTGTGTACAAAAACGGAAACCCCTGAGTCGTCTTCGGTTATAAAACCATAAGCCTTCTCTGTATTAAACATGGTAACGGTGCCGCTGTACACCTTATCCTGAGGCAAAGGCTGAGCGCCCAATTGAATGTCTGATGCCTCAATTTTTTGTCGCTTTTGTTTATCCGGCGGCACATCTGTGAAGTTCCCATTCTCATCCAGATACACAATCATTTCCTCCATTCCTTTTCCCTTGTTGTTATTGCTTTTACGCTCTTCTCTGCGCTCCAGTTTATCTTGTTTTTTCTTGGCTTTTTTTTGCTGTAAAGCTTTCTTTGCAAAAGTATCTCCCATATATATTAATAATTTGTTTTCATGATTTTCTGATCTACCGGATTATTTTGCTTGCGGACAGGCATCCGAAAACCAATAAGCTTCTGAATATCCCGGAGTTCCTTTCTCTCCTCATTTCCGCAAAATGAAACAGCCACCCCGGTTCTGCCTATACGCCCTGTACGGCCAATGCGATGCACATAAGTTTCAGGCACATTGGGCAGTTCATAATTGACTACATGAGGCAACTCGTCAATGTCAATTCCGCGGGCAGCAATATCTGTTGCTACCAACACCCTGATCCTGGAATTTTTAAAATCTTCCAGGGCTCTCTGTCTCGCATTTTGAGACTTGTTGCCATGAATGGCTGCGGCATAAATTCCTGTTTTACTCAATTGCCTTACCAGTTTATCCGCACCATGTTTTGTTCGGGTAAAAACCAGGGAACGATGAATTGATTTATCCTGTAAAAGTTGAATAAGCAAGGCCGTCTTTTCTTTTTTCTCTACAAAATAAACTGACTGGTCGATAGCCACCGCAGTAGAAGATGGAGGTGTAACGCTGATTTCAACCGGGTTTCTCAAAATACTGTTTGCAAACTGTCGAATGTTATCCGGCATGGTAGCAGAGAAAAAAAGTGTCTGTCTCCGGGCGGGAATCTTAAGCAGGATTTTCTTTACGTCGTGTATAAATCCCATATCCAGCATTCTGTCGGCTTCGTCCAAAACGAGTATGTCAACCTTACGCAGATCAATGAGCCGCTGCCCTACCAGATCAAGCAACCTACCCGGAGTCGCAATCAGGATATCGACACCTTTTCTTAAAGCAGAAACCTGATTGTTTTGCGAAACGCCTCCAAAAATAGCCAGGCAATTAAGCGAAATGTGCTTGCTGTATGTTTCAAAACTTTGTTCTATCTGAATAGCCAGCTCGCGGGTGGGAGCCAGTATTAGCGCTCTGATTGCGCACGCTTTTTCTGCATTTGCATTGAGTAGCTTCTGCAGAATAGGAATAGCGAATGCACCGGTTTTTCCGGTACCCGTACGGGCACACCCCATCACATCGTGTCCTTTTAATATTTCAGGTATGGCCTTTCTTTGGATGGGCGTTGCTTCATGATAATCTGCTTCAGTCAACGCTTGCAAGATGGAAGGAGCCAGAGATAATTGCTTAAAATGCATACAATATATTGTTAGTGAATAGAAGCAAAATCTCCCCTCCACTAAAGGTTAAATAATAATTCCTGTCGTAATAATGCGGCGACTGAGTAAGCAAAAACTGAGCGTAGAGAAATTTAGAAATAAACCTGAATCAGAAAAAGCAAAGGCAGGAGCCCATCAACAAAAATTCGCATGGCAAGGTATGCAATATAATTGAAAAAACTTCGTTTTTTTGGCCTTTTAACATTAAGATTCAACCTAACGAAACTTTCCAAAAGTAAAAGCGACCTCATTTCCCGGAATATTTCTCCTCATGGATAAACAGGTCTCCATAACTATTAAAGTAAAAAATCAATCACGGATATTAACGTAAAAGACAGCTCAATAAACATTCACCTCTCTATATAACCGTATATCAAAACGTTTAAGAACCTCTTGTATTACATCTTCACTAAAACGAAAAATCTCTTCACCCGTTGCTTTTCCAAAGTTAACGATGACAAGTGGCTGGGTTTTATGGCAGCCCACTTCTCCCCTTCTGTAGCCTTTAAAACCACATTGTTCGATCAACCAGGCCGCCGGAATTTTCACCCCTTCATTGAGCAGATAATGCGGTATATCCGGGTGTTGCTTTTGCAATTCTTCAAATACAGAAAATTCCACAACAGGGTTCTTAAAAAAACTTCCCGCATTACCGATTATTTTCGGGTCAGGCAATTTACTTTGCCGGATGGCGATAACTGCATCTGAAATGGCTTTGACAGAAAGATCATTCACGCCCATTTCTTCCAGTTGCTTTTTTATAGTTCCATAAGAAATATTGAACACCGGGGTTTTGGAAAGCCTGCAGGTTATATTT
>JBIQMB010000578.1:0-2676 GCA_044463745.1 Chitinophagaceae bacterium
TCATTGTTTATTTTAGCAGTTACAATCCGGGGTATTGTTTATCTTGCCTCAGTCTTTTTACTTCATAAAATTTTAATGAAAAACTAAGCATGCGTATTTTACATACTGCTGACTGGCACTTGGGCAAACGACTTGAATTTTATAACCGTTACGAGGAACAAAAGGCGGTATTGGACGAGATTTGTACAATCGCGGAGGAAGAGAAAGTTGATCTGGTAATTGTAGCCGGCGATCTTTTCGATGCATTCAATCCACCCAATGAAGCCGCTGAGCTGCTTTATAAAACATTGAAACGACTTGCTCAAAACGGCCGTGTTCCTGTCATCGCTATTGCGGGTAATCATGATTCGCCCGATCGTGTAAATGTAGCCGACATCCTGGCCAGAGAATGTGGTATCATCTTCATCGGAAGGCCTACGGATACTGTACCACTTTTTGCATTGGAAAACGGCTTTCAAATTCATAAAACAGAACCGGGATTTATTGAAATGCAATTACCGAACCTCAATTATCCCGTCAGAATAGTACATACAGCTTTTGCCAATGAAATAAGGCTCAAAGAATATTTTGGAGAAAACAAGCAATCTTCACTTCAGGAAAGTTTAGCACAAAAATGGAAGCATCTCGCAGATGCATTTTGTGATAGCAAAGGGGTAAACCTGCTTACCACACACCTGTTTATGATGAAGCGCGGTGCTTCTGTTCCAGATGAACCGGATGGGGAAAAGCCTCTGAATATTGGCAATGCAGATGTGGTATATTCCGATGCCATTCCCTCTCAAATTCAATATACCGCACTGGGCCACTTGCATAAGTATCAGGATATTGGGGATAGCCAACCTGTGATCTACAGCGGCTCTCCGCTGAATTATTCATTCTCAGAAGCAGGTCAATCCAAGTACATCATGATAGCCGATGTAGAACCCGGCATGCCGGCTGCCGTGCAAAAGATTCTTCTTAAATCGGGTCGTCCCCTGGCACGAAAAACGTTTGAGGAAGTTGATGAAGCAGAGCAGTGGCTGCTTTCCAACAAAGATTGCCTGGTAGAGTTAACCCTGAAAACAACTGAGTTTTTAAAAACAGGTGATCGTAAACGAATTATGCAGTGCCATGATGGCATCATCTACCTTATCCCGAAAGTGCAGAATCCGCACACAGCACAAACCGGCCGTGTGGCAATTGATCTAAGCCTGAATGAAGAAAACTTATTCATCCAATATTTCAAATCGAAAAATAGCGGTCAGGCGCCCAATGAAGAAATCATGAAATTGTTTAAAGAAATTCAAAGCCTCTGAGATGATACCTGTAAGATTAATTATAGAAGGACTCTACTCCTACCGCGACCGACAAACCATTGATTTCAATGACCTGACCGGCGCAGGTTTGTTTGGCATTTTTGGTGCTACGGGTTCAGGAAAATCTTCTGTACTTGAAGCCATCTCTTATGTCTTATACGGAGAAACAGAAAGGCTGAATGCACGTGAAAAGCGCACCTACAACATGCTGAATCTTAAATCGAACCGTGCATATATCGAACTCGATTTTTACAATCATGAAGAAAAATTATACCGCGCCACACTTGAGCTCAGGCGAAATTCAAAAAGATTTGAGGATGTCTATTCACCTACCCGCGTTTTTTACGAATTTAAAAATGAGGATTGGGAACCTCTTGACCATACCGATGCGGAAAAAACACTTGGCCTCAGTTACCAGAACTTTAAGCGGACCATTATTATTCCGCAGGGTCAATTCAGGGAATTTCTGGAACTGGGCAGTAAGGACCGGACACAAATGATGAAAGAAATTTTTCAATTGCACCGGTTCGATCTTCAGGATAAGGTGGCAATACTTAGAAAAGAAAACACTTCGCTCAACGACCGCCTGGAGGGGCAGCTACAGGGTTATGAATCGGTATCAGAAGAAGAACTTCAGCAAAAATCAGAAGCATTTAAAAAGGCTGAAGAAGCCCATGAGTCTGCCAAAAAAGAATTTGATCTTGTAAACGAAAGCTATCAGCAGTTAAGGCATTTAAAAAAAGAGTCGGATACCTTACAGGCTAAAAAAGCAGAGTTTTCCATACTGGAAGCGCAGAAAAAAGAGATGGCGGTAGCAGAAAAAAGACTTGAAGAATATGAAAGAATATCCGGCATTTTTTCACAGTTGCTAACCGACTTGGAGAAAAATGAAAAGCAGCAATTGCTTAACCATCAGGAGAAAGAAAAAACCGGAAAGGAACTCGAAGAACAGGAAAACAAATTAACGGAAAAAGAGAAAGAATTACAGGAAATCACACCTTATTACGAAAGCCTTCCTCAGAAAAAAATGGAAGAGGGTGATCTGGAATTAATCATTCGGTCATTGGGACTTTCGGACGAAATCAAGGCATTGGAAGTCCGCATCCAAAAAGGAAAAGAGATTGTAGAAAAAACGGGTGAGGAAGAGAAAGATATAGATACTAAAATCGAACAGAAAGAAAAAACGATTCCTGAATTGGCAGCCCAAAAACTTGATTCTTCGCTGATCATCAATATTGGAAACTGGTATCTGCAACAAGAGAATATTTTACAATCGCTCAAAAAGCAGGAAAGAAAAATTGAAAATGAAAAAGCGAAACTTGCCGGCCTGGTAGATGAACTAAGGTCGAAAAACATCGATCCTGCTACCTTTGATAAAGAA
>JBIQMB010000579.1:0-2675 GCA_044463745.1 Chitinophagaceae bacterium
TAAAACAGCCTTACCCATGGTTGGTGTAATGGCACTTTGTGCATCTTCGGCTTTGATCGTTTTGATGGTTGGAAGAAGGATTGTAAATAAGGAACCGGTCGCTGATTTTTCTGATGAACCACCTGTTCGCAAAAAAGTAATCGTCGGAGTAACCAACCATGCAGAAGTGTAGATGCCGGCAGTTACTATGCTTTACACTCTATGCAATTGTGATTGATCAATGCTAATCATGTCACATTTTTAGTCCTGCGGAAATCATGTTAACAGTTAAATTTATTGCCGTCGGTTTCAACCGACGGTTTAAAAAAACATCAAGGCATGGCTTTAGCCACATTTTTTTTGTGAGAAAATATCCTGGACCTGTTTATAGCTCGTTTTCTGATTGGGATATTAATGAGGCTGAAGCCGATAAGATTAAACTTTTGTTCCGTCCGCTAAAGCGAGTCGGCAATATGAGTACAGGAAATAATTTAAGGGTTCGGTCACTGGTTCAAGTGTTCCAACTATGTTGGGCCACTTGAATCCAATAAATCTGCCGGTTTGCAACCGGTAATCAAAATATGTCACATTTTGATCCGGCTAGAAGTATAAAAGCTTATTTCCCTAACAGAGCCTGAACTGCCAGTTCGTATCCCCTTAAACCAAATCCGAATATAGTGCCCGAACATACCGCACTGAGGTAAGAATGTTTTCTAAAATCTTCGCGCGCTGCGATGTTGCTGATATGTACTTCGATGACGGGGACGTTAATGGCTGCCACAGCATCTGCTATAGCTACGGAAGTATGCGTGTAGCCTGCTGCGTTAAGTATAATACCGTCAGCGGTTTTTCCCCCTTGCTGAATGTGGTCAACGATTTCGCCCTCCACGTTACTTTGATAATAATCAAAATCAACGGTGGCAAATTTGTCTTTTAATTTGTTGAGAAATGATTCGAACGACTCGCTTCCGTATATATCTTTTTCTCTGCTTCCTAACAGGTTCAGGTTCGGTCCGTTGATTATCTTTATTCGCATAACATAATTAATAATCCTGCGAAGTAAAACAATTTATTACTTTATTGAGCCTGAGATTTGGTTCCGGGGTATTATCAGGTTGTGAAATCAGGAAGCCTTTCTGAGCATCTCAAAAAATTCATCAAAAAGATATCTGCTGTCATGCGGGCCAGGCGTACTTTCGGGATGGTATTGAACACTAAAAGCCGGGCGGTCATTGAGTTTGATACCTTCCACACTGTCATCGTTCAGATTCACATGCGTGATGGTGATATTGTCGTTCTTCTTTAACGCTTCCGGATCCACACCAAAACCATGATTTTGGGTTGTGATTTCGCATTTTCCGGTTATCAGGTTTTTGACCGGGTGATTTAATCCACGGTGTCCATGATGCATCTTAAATGTAGGTACGCCAATGGCTAAAGACAACAATTGTTGTCCGAGGCATATCCCAAAGAATGGTTTCTTTTTATCTAGAATTTTTTTAACGGTGTCAATGGCATAATCCATGGGCTCGGGATCGCCGGGACCGTTGCTTACGAAGTACCCGTTTGGGTTAAACTTTTCTATTTCCTCAAAGGCTGTCTTAGCGTTAAAGACCTTGACATAAGCTCCCCGTTCTACCAGGCAATTCAGGATATTTTTCTTAATTCCATAATCAAGCACAGCCACTCTGATGTCGGCATTCTCATCGCCAAGCGTGTAAGCCTCGGGAGTAGACACCTTTGATGCCAGTTCTAATCCGTTCATGTCCGGAACGGCTTTCAGTTGTTGTTTCAGTTCCTCTACATTCAGGTTTTCGCTCGAGATGATGCAGTTCATTGAACCTTTTTCGCGTATATGGATTACCAATGCGCGGGTATCAATACCATAAATAGCTACAATTCCTTGTTTTTCAAAATACTCCTGCATGCTTTCCTGCGAGGCGAACCGGGAGAATTGAACTTCAAGGTTGCGACCAATAATGCCCTTTACTTTTACGGAATTGCTTTCTACTTCTTCGTCCAGCGTTCCGTAATTACCTACGTGAACACTATTCATAATCACGATTTGCCCATAATAGCTGGGGTCCGTAAAAACTTCCTGGTAGCCGGTCATTCCGGTATTGAAACAAATTTCGCCGGTTGCTGTACCTGTCTTTCCAAACCCGGTACCGTAAAAAACATGACCATCTTCTAAAACGAGAACTGCGTCTTTCAACTTCGATTTTTCATCCATTTAATAAAAAGAATTTTGCAAAGAAACATAATAGAGCCCAAAAAGTGGTGTTATTTTTCTAAAAGTTATTCACCATGCATGTTATCGTATGATGGGAGTGGCGGCAACACTTTAATTTTTAATTGTCGCTGATCCTGAATAATTTATCGATTGCATCAGCAAATAATAAAAAAAATCCGCCGATATATTTCAGCGGATTTGCGTTTTCTGTTGGGATCAATTTGATGAGAAACTGTGATCAGAGGCTTATTTCACAGTTATCAATCTGCTCGGCTTTTGCTTTGCTTCTTCTCGCTTGGGGATCTGAAGTTTTAGAATCCCGTCTTCGTATTTTGCATTGATCTTCTCAGAATCTACCACATCTTTTGGGAGATGGAAGGTGCGGTAAAACGACTCATAGCTAAATTCTCTTCTGCTGTAATTTTCGCCATCCTTATCTTCTTTCTCCTCTTTGTGTTCAGAG
>JBIQMB010000580.1:0-2671 GCA_044463745.1 Chitinophagaceae bacterium
TGAAGGATAAAGATGGTAAATCTTCACTGTCAAAAATTGTTTCCGCTACACTCAATCCGCTTTCTGTTTCTTTAAGGGTCTTTCCAAATCCGGTAAGAGAAATTTTAAAGGTGAGTTATAACTCAGACGCAGATGGCATCATCAGTATCGCTGATTTTACCGGTAAAATAATTCATCGGTCAAAAGTCAATGCTTCGCCAAATGGGCTGTTTGAAGTGAACCTTTCAACCTATCCTACCGGCACTTACCTGCTTAAGTTTACCGGTGAAAGAGGTGGCATAAGCACGCAAAAGTTCATTAAGAAATAAAGATTCTTCAAGGGTTTCTGAAGAGCAGCACAAAACTTCAGAAACCTTTTTTTTACCCAAATAATACCTTTGGGTTTTTGGAAGGCACTAAGAATTTCAGAAACCATCTTTAATTCTCGCGGGATTAAATTGTGATATGATTAGCACTGATGAATTCCTAATCCCGATAGCCATGCTTGTGTCCATTCGACATTACAAAATCAGACTTATTGCGCTCAAGCACACAACATCTACAAATAACGGCTAAGCATTTCCTGTGCTCAATATTACCATCTGATTTTACCTCATTCAAATCACAATTATAAACAAGCCATAAACGCTACTGCGCGTCAGCATTCAAAAGGATAAGAAAAGAATGTGGCTAAAGCTCTTCTTTAGTGCGGTTTCAAACCGTCGGTTGAAACCAACGGCAATAGATTTAATTATCATACTTTCCGCCAGACTAAAAACGTGACATGATCAGCATTGATTAATCACAATTCGATACAGTATGCAAAGTTTAAAACGTCTAAACCAAGTACTTCTCGCCAGGCCAAAATGTGCTATTGTCCAATCCCATTACATCCTAAAAGAACCACTAAATATTTCCTGTACTCAATATTGCCGCCTGTTTTAGTGAAAGGAACAAAAGTTTACTCTTCGTGGCTGCCTCATTCAAATCCCAATCAGAAAACGAGCCATAAACGCTACTGCGCGTCAGCATTCAATAAGGATAAGAAAAGAATGTGGCTAAAGCCATACCCTGATATGCTTTCAAACCGTCGGTTGAAACCGACGGCAATAAATTTAATTGCCATACCTTCCGCCAGATTAAAAACATGACATGATCAGCATTGATTAACTGCAATCCATGCAGTGTAAAGTATAAACCATCTATCTTCAAAACCATCTATCTTCAAAACTATCGATTCCCAAATACCTCTACTTCATCCTTTAAACACTCACATTAAAATCGCGCAAAACCTCATTCAGGCTGGTCTTGCGGTCAGTGCTCTCTTTTCTTTTTCCAATAATCAGGGCACAGCCCACCTGGTACTCCCCGGCCGGAAACTTTTTGGGATATGTGCCCGGAATAACGACACTCCCCGCCGGCACAACTCCTTTGTATTCCACCGGCTGCTGTCCACTCACATCAATGATTTTAGTAGATTGGGTAAGTACTACATTGGCTCCCAAAACTGCGTTCTTCTCCACCCGAACACCCTCTACAATAATACACCGGCTGCCAATAAAACAACCGTCTTCAATGATTACCGGTGCTGCCTGCAAAGGTTCTAAAACGCCACCAATGCCTACCCCACCGCTCAGGTGAACATACTTTCCTATCTGCGCACAACTGCCCACGGTAGCCCAGGTATCCACCATCGTACCTTCATCTACATAGGCTCCTATATTCACATAGCCCGGCATCATCACCACATTCTTACCCAGGTAGCTGCCATATCGGGCTATTGCATGCGGAATCATTCTAACCCCGAGCGATTCAAAATCCTTTTTCAATTTCATCTTGTCATAAAACTCAAAAGGAGGGAGCGACCAGGTTTCCATCTTTTGTATTTTATAATATAAAAGAATCGCCTTCTTAACCCATTCATTCACCCTCCACCTGCTGTCCTTATCAAATGTGGCGATGGGCTCTGCTGCGCGTAACTCGCCTGTATCCAGTTTGTCAATCACATTCCTGACTGCATCCGAATAGTCATCATTATCCAAATGCCCTTGATCAATCCAGGCTTCCTCTATTTTATTTTCTAAGTCCATTTATTAAAATTGATCAACAAATATAAAACAGTCGGGAAAATAGAAACCAAATAAATAACCTCCTGATTATCGCATTCTGTGGTAGGAACCCCAGCAGTGTCAAGATCAGAAATCACCCTTATTTTATAAAATTCCTGAATCAGGCCCGGCCTATCAAATAAGAGAAGTATGCATACATTTCGCCAATAAAAATTATCTTATAATCATTCATAAATGCCATGCTTTTGAAATAATTGCAGATCACGAATAAAGCCAATTACCATCAGGGCAAATGAGCATTTAAAAGCTCCTATGGCAGCATTATTTAAATAATCCCTAATTTGCCCGCCACAAACTTGTCACACATGAAAATAAGCGGATTTACATTTTCTAAAAATGCGGCTAAGCTCTTTTATCCGGTAAAAGAATCCATTGAATCCATCTTACCGATTGTGGATGAATTTGTAATAGCATTAGGCGAAAGTGATGACGATGATAAAACTGAAGAATTGATTAGAAGTATTCAATCAGATAAAATTAAAATCGTACACACGAAATGGGATCTGGCAAAATTTCCAAACGGTACAGAATACGCTCATCAGACGGATATAGCCAAAGAAGCC
>JBIQMB010000581.1:0-2665 GCA_044463745.1 Chitinophagaceae bacterium
TGGCCACAAAAAACAAAGCTGTTGTGGCAATCCTTAGTCAAACCCCCAATCAGCCGTTATACAATGGACTGACAGAGGATGCGTTGATTTCTAAAACCTTGCACGATTTCAAAAATGATGGCGATTATTCAAAACCATTATTATTTCCGATGGTTAAGAGTGCTGTGAGAGCGATGGATGCGATACAGGAATTTGTGGGCGGAAAGAAGAATCACCAAATAAACCGATTTGTTATAGCGGGTGCTTCCAAACGCGGATGGACCACCTGGCTCACCGGAGCAAGTGACGATCGTGTGGTTGCCATTGGACCCATGGTAATCGACATTTTAAACATGCCCAAGAGCCTGAATTACCAGCTTGAATCGTACGGAGAATACAGTGAGCAAATTGAAGATTACGTCAAACTCGGGATTCTGGAGGACATCAGAAGCGAATCCGGCGAAGCCCTGGTTAACATGATCGATCCTTATTCTTACAGAAAGAAGTTGACCATGCCAAAGCTGCTTTTCATGGGTACCAATGATGAATATTGGGTTATAGATAATGTTAAGAATTACCTGGGTGGGTTACCCGGTATAACGATGATGCATTATGTACCCAATGCCGGACACAACCTGGGAGGTGGAGTTAGTGCATTCAATGCGTTGAGTGCATTTTTCGGGATAACGCTGAATAAGAGAGCATACCCAACGGATAAATGGCAGGCCCGGATAAGCAAAAGAAATGTTGAAGTTAAAGTAGAAGCTTCTCAAGATATTTTGGAGGGTGTAAAAGTTTGGTATGCTGACTCAGATAAAAAAGATTTTAGAAAAGCTGAGTGGAAAAGCAGGGATCTGAATATCTCCAACCAGGCTGCATTTACTGTCACAGAAAAATTGCCTTCAAAAGGTTATCATGCATTTTACGTAGATCTGAAATATAAAGATCCTAATGGCGGAAGTTATACGCTGAGCACACAGGCGTTTATGACAGACAAGAAGGGGATTTTGTAAAAGACTTTTCCTGATTTTTTTTTGCCCATGAAACTTCGGAATACCTGCTTAGGGTACTCGGAAGTTTTTTTGTTTAATAGCGGTGAAAGATTGTCGTTTCATTGGTACTGCAATTAAAGCAGGTCAGATATTAACCCCTTCTTCACTTCTTTGAGCAAGTGCTTTTGAACCCATTTTTTTCCGGTTCTTAAATAGAAAAATCAAAATCGGCATCTCCTTAGGTTCTTATACAGAAGACGAATCTGCTAAATAAAACGTCCTGGAGCATATTCCCGAGTATAGCTTGACACAACATCTTATCTTCGTAAGTACAAAACACAATTTTAGACTTTTTATCCGTTTATATTATCATGAGGTCAATTGCCTTCATTGATACCGAAGTTGATGTACAGAGCAAACGCATTATCGATATGGGTGCAATCAGAGAAGATGGTGCTACATTTCATAAGGCATCGCTTCCTGCATTTAACGAATTTATAAACGGTGTACAATTTCTCTGCGGCCATAACATCATCAATCATGACCTGAAATATTTGAAAATTTCGTCCGAAAATTTCGGGTCACAGCGCATTATTGATACATTGTTTTTATCCCCGTTATTATTCCCGACCAAGCCATACCATTCATTAATCAAAGATGATAAATTACAAACGGAAGATATCAATAACCCGCTTAATGACTCGATCAAAGCGAGAGATTTATTTTATGATGAGGTAGAAGCTTTCAAAAAAACAGACACCGCACTTCAACAGATTTTCTATCATCTGCTTAAAGACAAGAAAGAGTTTAAAGGCTTTTTTCATTACCTCGCTTATCAGGCTCCGGTACAGGACACTCGTCAATTAATTCTGGATACCTTTAAAAATCAGATTTGCGATAAGGCAGAGATTTCAAAGATAATTTCCGAAAACCCGATCGAACTGGCATTTGCATTATCCCTTATCCATTCACTTATCCGCCACAAAGAAATCTATTCCATCACGCCGCCCTGGGTAATTCGCAATTATCCTGAAGTGAAAAGAATTATGTTTCTTTTGCGTGATAAACCCTGCATTTCCGGTTGTTTTTACTGCCACCAGGTTTTGGATGCACACAAAGGTATGAAGCGTTTTTTCGGTTTTGATTCTTTCCGTACTTATGATGGAGAACCCCTTCAGGAAAGAGCCGTCAAAGCAGCCATTGACAATAAATCCATATTGGCCATCTTTCCAACCGGAGGCGGCAAATCCATTACCTTCCAATTGCCCGCGCTGATGAGTGGCGAAAATGCCAGAGCCCTGACTGTCGTTATTTCTCCCTTGCAGTCGCTGATGAAAGATCAGGTGGATAACCTGGAGAAAATGGGTATTACCAACGCCGTCACGATAAATGGATTGCTCGATCCGATCGAAAGGGCAAAATCCTTTGAACGCGTGGAGGACGGCTCCGCAAGCATTCTCTACATCTCACCGGAATCCCTGCGTTCTCGCTCTATCGAGAAATTAATTTCTGGTCGAAATATTGCCAGGTTCGTCATTGACGAAGCGCACTGCTTCTCGGCATGGGGACAGGATTTTAGGGTAGATTATCTTTACATTGGCGATTTCATAAAATCATTGCAGGAAAGAAAGAATCTGACTGACGCCATCCCCGTTTCATGTTTTACAGCTACTGCCCGCCAGGCAGTTATTCGA
>JBIQMB010000582.1:0-2652 GCA_044463745.1 Chitinophagaceae bacterium
TCCGTTATCGCGCATATAGGCAAGGATTTCGCCATTCTTCTTTAAAATTAAAGAAGGCTGTACATTTCCCCTGCCCACCATGGGCAAAGACGGGCGCCAGGTTTTTCCGTCGTCATCCGAAATAGTTGTCAGCGAAAAATTAAACCCATCTGAATACAGTGGAAGGAGAATACGCCCGCCCGGAAGTAAAAGTGGATGAATGCGGGTCATCCATCCCATGCTTCTTTTTCCCGGATCAGCACTCGCCATGATGATTTGATCATCGTACTTAGGCGCATAAGCACTCCAGCCTGCACCGGTTGAAGGCATTTGGCGCATCTTCTTTTTTACTTCGTCGGCAAATGAGTCATCGGGTTTTAAGAAAATATTTTCCCTATTGTTCCAGACCGGAACTCCGGGCTTTAAATAATCATCTGAAGTTTGAGATATCAGAATCGAATTCTCCCATTGGTTGGCGAGCACAGCTATCCAGACCAGAAAAAGTTTTCCCTTATTATTTAAGAACAGCACCGGATTGCAATCAGGAAGTTGATAAGTGTCGGCCATCAAAAAAGGTGTACTCCATTTCGCGGCTCCCTTTGCCAAACGAGCGCCCATAATCCGCACATCATCTGCTTTGCGTTCTCCGCTTCCCTGAAACCAGGCGGCGAGTATATCTCCGTTGGGAAGGGCAACAATACTACTGCCATGTACGTGCTCATGCTGTGGCGGAAATATCAGCATCGATTTTTTGATCGGCAATTTATCTTGTGCCCACATGCCATGACAAATGACAGAAACCAATAAAAAAATGCTCCATTTCTTTATCATACCATTTCATAATTAAGGTTGTGTGATTTCTGTTATGACTTCACCTATGTTTCCGCTGGGCATCTGAACGCGAAGCAGGGCTGCAATGGTGGGCGCAATGTCGGTCATACCGATGGTTCGGTTGGTTTTACCGGGTTTAATTCCTTTACCCAGCCATACCAGCGGGATGTGCGCATCATACGGGTTCCAGTCTCCATGTGTTGCGCCCATTCTTGATCCGGTTTTCCATCCTGCCGATTTTACCACCAGTATATCACCACTCCGCTTAGGATGGTATCCATTTATATACATGCTTTTGGCCGGTTCGGGCAGAGATGCTTCACTCAATTTTTCATTGTCCAAAACATATTGAATTCCCTTGTTCTTCTTTAATTCTTGTCCAATTGCTTTCACTACTTCATCACGGTTTAGGTTCCCTCCTTCCATGGCATCATAATTCAGGTACAGATGTCCGTTTTCAAAACCGATGATCAAACTTTTCTGATTAAACTTCTTTTCCAGTTTTTCATTCAGGCTTTCAAACTCATTATTTTTGACAACCCCTGTTGGTAAACGATGCTCTTCCAGAAATCCCGGTGACTGATTGCCCCCATGATCAGCCGTGATGAAAAAAAGATATCCATCTTTGCCAAATTGTTCATCCAGAAAATTTAAAAAAGACTCCAGGTCTCGATCTAACCGTAAATAATTATCTTCTACTTCTATGGATGTGGGGCCGTACTGGTGCCCGATTGCATCGGGACTGGATAAACTTACTGCAAGCATATCGGTAAACTTGCCTTTGCCCAGGTTATATCCCTCTACCGCTTTTTTAGCAAATTCAAATGTAAACGTATTCCCGAAAGGAGTAGATGTGAGCCCTGCTTTTGTATGTGGAAAAACTGCTTTGTCTTCGCCTTTTACAGGGTTTTCGTAATCCTTATCATCCTCATCGCTAAGCACATAGGTTTCGATAGGATACAAGGTATGCCATCCGGCAGGCATCAGCTTTTTTTGCCAATCCGTTTCATTAAATTTCTTAGCCCAGGCAGGCAATTCTTTCATATAGTAACTGCTTGTTACAAACTTGTTTCCTTCATTCCAGAACGCACCGTTGGCCGTATGTCCACCCGGTAATATAGCACCCCTGTCTTTAATAGATACGCTGATCACTTTGCTTTGAAAATTGGTCGCAATTCTCAACTCATCCCCAATGGTGGTAACCAACAAATTATTGGGCGATTTGCTATATTTTTTATCTGTGCCTACGGCTGTGGATACTGAGTCTTCTACATTGGATATGACCCTGCCCCACTCCCTGTCGTACCAGCCATTACCGGCGATACCCGTAAACGCAGGAACAGAACCGGTATAAACAGATGAATGTCCGATGGCGGTAATTGTAGGAGCATGTTTAATCATCGCATTTTCACAACTGAAGCCTTCGCGGATTAATCTCTTGAAACCACCATTGCCATACCTGCTTTCATACTTATAAAGATAATCCCAACGCATCTGGTCCACCATCAGCCCGACTACAATTTTGGGTCTTTGTTCTGGCGACCAACTCTTTCCTGATTGCGCATACCCACCTGCGGTAAAACAAAAAACACTGAACAGTAAAGTAAAAATCTTTCTCATCATAACGGTAAATTTATTAGCGATGGTGAAATCATTTTCAACTATGCAGAACTTCAAGAGTAAACACTTTTCACCTGCTTAAACTTTCAAACATAAGTTATTGCAGCCTAACAGCCATCAATTTTATTGATGAATGAATGATTTATTTTAACCCCGAAAAAGACTATTGTCAACACATGCAGACCGGGCGCAAAAAGTGGAATCAATCGTTAAGTAAGTAGA
>JBIQMB010000583.1:0-2650 GCA_044463745.1 Chitinophagaceae bacterium
GTTCCAACACAGTTGGGCCACTTGAATCCGATAAAAGCAACCGGTTTGTAACCGGTTTTACAATATTGTCTTATCCATAGTAAATAGTAGAACCCTGCGTTAGCTCAGCAACTCATGTTCTCAGCGTTTCAATATTCTTCCGCATCTCATGTCCTCTGCGCTGAGATAAGCTCGGGCATTGTAAATCAACTAAAATCCATTTCGATGATTACCTTATCTTCTTGAGCACCGAGGGAAATTAAATCACGACGAATAGACTTCATCATCTCTACCTTACCACAGATATAAAAATATTGGGAGAAGTCGGATATGTTTTCTTTCAGGAAAGAATGATCGATTTTGTGGTGTTGATAGACGTTTGATTCTTCCCTGGTTAGTGTGTTTATAAAATTCTTGCCGAGCATAGATTCAAATTCATCCCGTAGAATAATATCGCCGGCAGTTCGGTTAGAAAAAAGTAACCGGTTGTTCCCAATTTTCCCATCTCTAAATAATTGCCTTAAGATGGCAATGAAGGGTGTAACGCCCGCTCCGCCTGCAATAAACGTACCCTCGCCTCGATAGTGAAAGTTGCCGAATGAATCGTGGATAATCAATTCATCACCCGGAACCAATTTGTCCAGTTTGTTGGTAAAGCCATTACGCTTCGGATATATTTTGATTGTAAATTCTAAAAATGACCACTCATTCAGTCCGGTAAAGGTAAAGGCATGTCTGTTGCCCTTCCATTCAGGCTGATTAATGACAATGTCTGTGGCCTCGCCGGGAATAAATTGGTAGCCATCGGGCTTGATTGTTCTGAATCGTTTTACATCATGAGTCAGATATTCTGTCTCCAGAATTTTTATAAAATGCTCATCTTGCCAGGAACCGTTCATAAGATTTTTTTTATTTAATGAATCGTTTGAGTAAACCCAGTCTGCCTTTAAAAGGTGGATATTTAAAACCCGGATCAAACCAGGTGGGCGTTGAAAGTACTGCCTTAGAATGGGAGAAGGTAAGGAAAGAAAATTTTCCATGATAAGCACCGATGCCACTGCTGCCCACACCACCGAAAGGCAGGTGCGGATTACTCAGATGCCATAAAGTATTATTGACGCATCCGCCACCAAAAGGCACGTGTTTCATCCACCACTTTTCAATTTGCTTGTCTTTGGTAAAAAGATAAAAGGATAATGGTTTATCGAAGTTGCGAATTATCTGCAAGGCATCTTCCTTTTTATTGTAATCAATAACCGGAAGGATGGGACCAAATATTTCCTTTTGCATAACTGCGTCCTGAAGGTCAATATTTTGAACAATCGTTGGACTTAGATAAAGTTTTTCCCGGTTGTGTTTGCCTCCAAATACTATTTTGTTTTCTTCGGGTAATAGCTCCATCATCCCATCGAAATGCCTTTCATTGATCATCTTTCCGTAATCGTAACTCTCTGCGGGCTCATCACCAAAGAATTTTTTCGTAGTTTGAATTAATTCATTGATTAGGTCGTCCTTTTTTTCTTTTTGTACCAAAACATAATCGGGTGCAACACAGGTCTGCCCGGCGTTCAAAAATTTACCCATAGTGAGGCGTCTAGCCGTTGTTTTTATGTCAGCATCTTTCTCTACGATGGCGGGACTTTTTCCGCCCAGTTCCAACGTGACCGGAATCAGTTTCTCTGCTGCGGCCTGGTAAATAACCTTACCGACCGCTGTGCCTCCGGTATAGAAAATATAATCGAACCGAAAAGAATTCATCAATGTCGGAACGACTTCTTTTCCATCCCCTTCAAATACGCTGATGTATTGCGGATCGAAATGTTTACGAAAAATTTCGGATATAACCGCTGAAATCGCCGGCGCCATCTCTGATGGTTTAAGAACGGTGCAGTTACCCGCAGCCATTGACCCAACCAGTGGAGCTAACAACAATTGAAAAGGATAATTCCATGCACTGATGATGAGCGTCACTCCGTATGGATCGCGGTATAATCTGGATGAAGATGGGAAGTTCAGAAGATTTGTTTTCATCCGCTCCGGCCGCATCCATTTTTTCAGATTTTTGACGGCAAAAGAAATTTCGGTAATAACCAATCCTATCTCTGTGGCATAAGATTCCTCCCTGCTTTTATCCAGGTCTTTTTGTAATGCTTCATAGATTTTTTCCTCATGTTCAAGGATGACATCCTTCAACTTTTGGAGCTGCGCTTTCCTGAATTCATAGTCAAGCGTGGCTCCGGTTGAGAAAAAACTTCGCATGTTTTGTAACGCCGAACTTAGAGTGCTTTCCTTTTCTTTCATATCGTAAAATTAAACAGCAATGCTGTTTTCCCAATTTACGGAATTAATAAATAAGTACCGATAACACGGGCATATGATCCGAAGCGGTATGGTTCTGAATTACCTGATGGCTCTTGAGATGGAAGGCAGGTCCGGGGCGATACATAATATAGTCGATGGCGCCTGTTTCTCCTGCTTCCACAAAAGTATTTTCACAATTTTGACAGGTGAGAACAAATTCTTTGTCGAGGGTTTGGATTACATCGCTTTTTTCGGCTGCATTCATATCTCCGGCAATGATGAATGGAATGGGCGTGTTGGCAGCGATGCGGTTAATTTCTGTGGCCTGCCTGCGTCTGGATTCAGCATTGTAAGCTTCGAGATGGGTGGA
>JBIQMB010000584.1:0-2629 GCA_044463745.1 Chitinophagaceae bacterium
CCTGTAATACGATGAAAAGTGCGTTGGCCAGAATTTCGGATGGTAACCGTTTCATGATTGTAAATTTTGAGGTTCAGAAACCTTATAGAATATCGTCTTACGGGGTTTCAATTAATTCATCCATTATTTTAAAATTAAATAAGTCGGATATTACAGCCAATACCAAAAAAGGGTTATATTTTTCTTTCAACACCTGTTGGCATCCGTGCGTAGGATTGTGGGCGGCGGACCCGACAGCGTTTGAAAAAAAAAGAAAAATTTTTTACTCCATTGTTGAAAGAACTTCCATCCGCTCATTCACGCTGTCTTGTCCTATCGGACGAAAACAGGTGAATGATCACACCTGTTGGCGTCCGCAGTGAAGGATTGGGGGTAGCAGAACCGACAGCGTTAGAAAGAAAACCATCTATTTCAATATCGTTTGAAAGAACTTCCATCCGCTCATTCACGCTGTCTTGTCCTATCGGACGAAAACAGGTGAATGGCCTTTCACACCTGTTGGCGTCCGCAGTACGGGATTGTGGGCGGCAGACCCGACAGCGTTTGAAAGAATTCTCTCCGACCTATTTCACCTTGTTAAATCATTGGTCGGTATTCCGGAAAAAAGGGAAACATCTTTCCAAAAAAAAATTACGCGCATCACACGCAAAACAGAATACCGATACAGGAATGCTTTTTGAGCATACAGACTTAATACAACGCAGAAGATGATGAAAAAGATTTTAATGATACTGACATCGCACGAAGAGATGGAAAATACGGATAAAAAGACCGGCCTATGGATTGGCGAGTTTACGGATCCTTATTATGAATTTATCGACAAAGGATACGAAATCACGCTTGTTAGTCCTAAGGGTGGAAGGCCTCCAATCGATCCTCTCAGCATGTTAACTAAAAATATTACTTCCTCTAATCGCAGATTTCAGGATGATGAAGAGGCGCAACAAAAGTTCAATAATACTCTCAGGCTTGAGGAAGTTAATGCTGCGGATTTTGCTGCTATATTTTTTCCGGGAGGGCATGGACCGATGTGGGATTTGGCAAACAATGAAATGAGCGGTCGGCTTATCCTTGATTTTTTATCCGTCGGTAAGCCTGTTGCAGCGGTTTGCCATGGTCCGGCAGCACTGATAAAAGCTGCTGAACTCCAACCCGGTTTATTGAACGGAAAAAAATTAACCGGCTTTACCAATGCAGAAGAAGTGCTGGCTTTGCGGAGCGGAAATGTACCGTATAAACTGGAGACACGACTTAAAGAATTCGGAGCTGATTTTCATTCGGCTCTTATACCTTACACATCACATACTCAAAAAGATGGGCTACTGATTACCGGTCAAAATCCTTTATCAGCCGGGCCTACTGCGAGGTTGCTAATTGAAGCACTGGAAAAGGTGGCTTCAGGGCAAGAATCCATAAAATGAATTTAACGGAAAGCTGATTTAGGAAAAAACCTGCATTCATCATTCTTATAAGCTCCTTCTATTCAGCTCGTCTATTAAGATTACAAATCCGTTAGAATCGGAATTTTTAAATAGCTGCTTCCGAACCATTTTATGAGTAAAGGTTCCACAGCATCAGCAATGGTTTCATCACTTACATCCTTGCCTGTGCCGTAATTAACCTGCCAATAAGGGCTTTTGTTTACACCGACAACGATAACGATCCGGCTGCCCTTTTCCAACTTCTTGCTCGTAATATATGAATGACTAATCGGGATAGCCTCAATCTCGCCAGGACGGAGTAATTGCCTCTTGGTGTTGTCTTTGGCATAACTGGCTCGCTGCAACACCGTGTTGTTATCTTCAGCATATAGACAGAAGTATTTTTCATCGGTTGTCAATTCATACATCCGGATCATCAAATCAAAATCTTTTTTGTTTATTTCCACATTAAGAGATCCGGTAAGTGAGCCGCTGATGGCTATTGGTTTTGCCATCGGTTCAGAAATAAAACTAACGGCATTCAGCAGATCTTCATCAATGGAATTTTTTATCACTTGAAACTCAAACCCCGCCTTTTCATTTCTATCTTTAAAATCAACTTCCTGTTTTATATATTCTTCAGTGGGCTTCATGTTCAATTTATAATGTTGACCGGTTCGTGTGTTATCAAGATAAAAGGTGAGGGTATCATTACTCATTCCTGAGAGTGAGGAGACATGTCTCCACTCATTAGCCCCCATTATCTGAAAGTTAACCTTGTCTTTTAAAAAACCGGGGCGTGCTTTTCCTTTTAATACATAATCAAACCAGTCCGTAGCCAGATCCGAGAAACTGAATGTAGTTGCCACTGAATCGACCGTGTATCCGCTTACTGTTCTGGCTTTCCCGCCCCTTGCTGCACCGGGATGATTATAAGGGCCAATAACTAAATAATGGTCTGCGTTGGGGTTTCGAAGGACATGCTGTTTATAATAGTACATAGCACCTGTTTGATCATCATCAAAATAACCGGTAGTGGTTAAAACCGGAATGTTGATTTTTGAAAAGTCTGACCCATGAGCTACCATATTTTGCCAATATGGGTCGAAGGATGGATGCTGAAGCCACCGCTGAAATATTTCATTTGGTCGCCCTTCTAAGCTATCTAACGAACGAAAGGATGCACCTTTTTCATACCAACTCTGATA
>JBIQMB010000585.1:0-2621 GCA_044463745.1 Chitinophagaceae bacterium
CACGTTTTTTTATGAATCTTATTCTCATTTTAGAAATAGATTTGCTTCTTTCTAATACCCTTGATATTGAAAATCTTTCTTTCCATCTTTTTCGTTCTGATTCAAACCGCTTTGTTCGCTCAAAGATATACGGTTAGTGGTACCATCAGACTGGAGGCTACCGGCGAAACGGTTATCGGAGCCACCATCGAAGAGATCATTTCAAAGCAATCTTCCATCAGTAATACATACGGATTCTATTCCATTTCATTGCCCGAAGGTGAAGTAATCCTGGTGGTAACCTATACTGGGATGCAACCCGACACCCTCTCTTTCAATCTGAACACCAATGTGGTAAAAGATTTTGTTTTGGAGAGAGCGGTACAGACATTGGATGAAGTGGTGGTGCGATTACCAACTGGCGGACGAACACTGACCACCACACAAATGGGTGTGGAACGGCTTTCGGCAAAGGAGATGAAACTGATACCACAATTGTTTGGAGAGAGGGATCCGCTGAAAGCCATCCAACTTTTACCCGGCATTAAACCCGCGAGCGAAGGCAGCAGTGGTATCTATGTGCGCGGTGGCGCTGCAGACCAGAATCTGATTTTGCTCGATGAAGCAGTGGTTTACAACGCATCTCATTTGCTGGGATTTTTTTCTACATTTAATGCAGATGTGATTAAAGATGTAACGGTTTACAAAGGAGGCATGCCGGCGCAGTATGGCGGCAGGCTCTCGAGCGTAATAGATGTACGGATGAATGATGGAAATAACCGAAAATTTTCGATGAGTGGTGGCATCGGATTGATTTCTTCCAAACTGAATATCGAAGGTCCCATTCAAAAAGATGTTTCTTCATTTTTGATTTCAGGCCGCACTACCTATGTTGATCCGTTTTTGAAACTATCAAAAGACACCATGATCAACCGAAATAAAATCGGTTTTTACGACCTCAATACTAAACTCAATTACAGATTGGGTGATAAGGATCAGCTTTTCCTGAGCGGATATTTTGGCAGTGATCATCTGGCTTCGGGAGATGAGATAGGATTGAGATGGGGTAACGGTACGGGCACGCTGCGCTGGAACCATATCTATAACAACCGAATTTTCTCAAACACTTCTTTTATCTACAGCAATTTTGACTACTCGATTGATATAAACCTGGGATCGGATAACCTGAATATTTATTCGCGAATAAGAGATGGACACCTTAAACAGGAATGGCAATGGAATAATCCGAAACACAATATGCGTACGGGTTTTGATGTCATTTATCATACGGTAAATCCGGGCGACATAACCACCTCTGAAAGCTCAAACTTCAATCCCATCCAGTTTGAAAAAAGATATTCTCTTGAAAATGCGATTTTCTTTTCAGACGATTGGAAGCCATCCAAAAAGGTTTCGATCAATTACGGATTAAGGGTAGAGTCTTTTAGCGTTTTGGGCAAGGGAACCTTTTATAATATCGCTGACGACGGGGAAATTCTGGATTCTTTTTTCGTAAAAAAAGGAGAGGTGCTTAAAACTTATTTTAATCCTGAGCCACGGTTGAGCACCCGCATTATGGTATCGCCCAAAAGTTCGGTTAAGGCATCCTATGTGCGCAATACGCAAAACCTCCATCTCCTCAGCAACAGCACCACAGCGCGACCCACAGACCGTTGGATACCATCTACCAACAACATCAAACCTGAAACAGCCGATCAGGTTGCCCTGGGTTTTTATCATGATTTTAATCCCATGTATGAATTCACTACCGAAACCTATTTCAAATGGCTCGACAATCAGATAGATTACAGAGATGGCGCCGATCTGGAACGTCAGAAAGTGCTGGAAACACAATTGCTCTACGGCATTGGAAGGGCTTATGGTATCGAATTTTTTCTGAAAAAGAAAACGGGTAAACTGACAGGTTGGTTAAGCTATACCCTGAGTAAAACAGAGAAAAAAATTAATGGGATAAATGATGGTGCATGGTATAATGCCAGGCAGGATCGGACGCACGACATTGCGATTGTTGCCGCTATGCAGTTAAGGAATAACTGGTCGGTTTCTGCCACATGGGTTTATTATACGGGAGATGCGGTTTCTTTTCCCGAAGCTAAGTACACGCTCAATAACCAGGTGTATTATTACTATTCTAAACGAAATGGTTACCGAATGCCGGATTATCACCGGCTTGATTTAGGAGCCACCAAAACCTTTAAAAGAAAGGGACGGTTCACATCTGAATTATCCTTTAGCCTGTACAACGCTTATGGCCGCGAAAATGCTTATTCCATTTCATTCAGGTCGGCAGAAAACAACCCGGGTATAACGGAGGCGGTACAAACAGCCTTGTTTAAATTTGTGCCTTCCATTAGTTATAATTTTAAATTTTAGCAATGAGACGCCTTTTATATATTTTGATATTTCTGATGCCGGCTAGCTGGTTATTGCTTTCCGGATGCCAGAAGGTAATCAAATTAAAACTAGGCGATGTTCCGCCGAAATATGTGATCGAAGGCAGGCTAAGCAATCACTTCAACGATTGTCAGGTACGGTTGACAACCACAAATCCCATTGATGAACCATCGGTTTTTGACGGCGTTTCAAATGCTCGGGTCAGCATTCAGGAAGACGACAAAGCG
>JBIQMB010000586.1:0-2597 GCA_044463745.1 Chitinophagaceae bacterium
GACTTTAACTGTAGAATAATAGAATTTACTTCGTTTAATGTAATCCCCTCAAATTGATATCGCTTGAGCAAAAAATGCCGCAAATCCTTTTCAATCAAAACCTCCTCAGCGTTCCTCGCAATGGTATTACCCAAATGGTGCGGATAACCCTCTTGCCCGAGTAGCTCGGTAAATGATTGTTCTAATTTGGCTTCGGTAAATTTCATTGTTGCAATTTATCATTATTAGTTGCTAAAAAAGGAATTCGGGTTTCATTTATTAACCCTGTTTTACAATACCTGGCAGCATATAATCCTTCCGTCCCGAAAATGATCATAAAAAGAAATGCTGAATTTATTTCATTTTTCTTTAACTGGTCTTTAAATGAAATCAAATCAGTCAATGAAGGAGAAGGCAGTCTTTCCGGATGCGTATGCCATTCACCCAAATAAATTCTTTTGCCTTTGCTGCTCTTAAACTTACGTTCAATGAATTTTTGTGCATTAATTGCAGACCGCAAAAAATGAAATCGGGAGCTTTTATCTCCTTTTGAAGGGGTAGAACAATCAGAAATATAGAAAGAATAATCATCAATGTAGTAACCCATTAATATTCCACCAGATTCAGGTTTGTATTCGTCGTTCTGAATATGGCTTGACAATGTATCGGTGACGTGCCGATCAATCCTTAAAGTTAAATCTCCGAGCTCAATTATCATCACAAAGCATTTACGATAATGTCAAAAGAACTATTTGATATCCCAAAATCTGACAACTCCAAGCCCTTCTCTCGGATAAATTCCTTATCTCCAACCCACGTAATAATTTTCGAGGATGACTTCTTTTCTTTTCTAACGAAATTAAATAAGTATGGGAATATTGCACTCAAGAACAGCGTCACGCTCGCTTCTGAATACGGAAAATATCCAGTTTGGCAGCTTCCTTCTTTTAAGTAAACTTTCGGTTCATTATTATTTGATAAAACACTGTAAGGAAAATTCATAAGAACGTCTTTTGCTTTCGCCAAATCATCGGGGTGAATATAAATCATCTGGCCACTTGCAAGGAAGCCTTCAACCCAAATTATTATCAGAGGCTTTTTACATTCTGTTTTTATTAAGTGCTCTACAATGTATTTCTCAATCATGGTTACACCAATAACTACAATCGTCAGGTCATATTTATTTAATAATTCGCTGTCATCGTTCAAAACATTTATGATAGAATCAGCGTGAGTTATCACTTCGCAAAACGGATTCTTGTTAATAATTATTTCTCGAGCAATGTCCACTTTCGTCCTTCCGATTTTATTAAAGCCGGCCTGATGTCGGAACACATTTTCAACTTTTAATATGTCTGAATCAATTAGATAATATTTTTTTATCGGTAACTTGGTCAAAAAATTCAATAAGTTTGAACCTACACTGCCAAGTCCAACAATGCAAAGGGTTGTCTTGTCCTGCGTAAAAAAGCCGCTTGTTCTTTTTTCTAATCTTTCAGGGTTTACGTTCAAAAAAGTAAGTCTTTCGACTAAACTATTGCTAAACGTTTGGCTGTTCAAAATTTCCCATGAACTTAGTCGGGAACGCCATCCTTTCATTATACTTAAGGAAGGTAAAGTCCGGCTGTGAACCCATCCAAAATATTCTTCCTTTTTTGTTTTAAAAATAATTAGAGCGCTGTTAATTTGTTGGCCATTTACAGCTTTTCTAAATCGCTTTAAATCCTCTTTTCTTATATACTTGATTGATTTGGAAAATGATAAATGGAACGGCGGCGCTTTTTCCGAATAATCAATTTCGAAAACCTCAATATTGCTGTATTGAGCATGTCGGAAGTCCAAGTAATATTTAAACTGCTCAAAAATTTCAGTTTCCTGATATATCAAGTATCTGAATCCATTAAAAGGGCTAATAAAATAATATGCTTTCAGCGGTAAAGAGTCGTCTGTGATTATTGATAATCCGGTGGCGCGTACAACATCATTTTCACTATAAGTTATTCCCCAGTAAGCACTAAATTCTCTTTCAAATTCTTTAATGATCGCCTCTGGATGATCACGCTGCATCAAAATTCTCTTAGCTTTAAAAACCATTTCTTCAATTATTTCAGGCAAGAGCGATTCATTAAAAACGTGATTCATCCCTTCATCGTAAATGCAGATACTTAAATCTCTATTGATATGAGGGAGGAACTTCATATCCTCATAACATTCATCCTTAATAAAGATTTTTGGTAGATTCACTGCACATTCTGGGATTGCTATATATAATATAATCTCCTTAACACCACCAAGCAATGAAATTTCAGTAGTTAATTCGATTACATTTTCATAATGACTTATATAATCTATTTTCCGGATACTATTGTTATTTAAGATTTTACAGTTTTCCGTTTCACAGAGTTTTTTAAATATTTTATTAATCATTAGCAGATTTATTGTCCGATTTAATTCTATCAGGATATATAAATGCCTTTGCTATCTCTTCCGGGTCTTCTACAATGTTCTTGCAGGGAAATCTATCACCTAAATGTTTTTGCCACTTAGCGCACGCATCTTTTTTACTTTTCATCACGAGGGCTTGTGATCCTGATTTAATAAACGAATCCAGCGAATCT
>JBIQMB010000587.1:0-2584 GCA_044463745.1 Chitinophagaceae bacterium
CGATGGAGCCTAAATATTTTGATCAACTGCTGAACAAAATGCTCGCTTATCTTAATGAAAAAGAAATCTGGATCAGAGATAGCTATGCCTGTGCTGACCCGAAGTACCGGTTAAACATCCGGGTTGTTAATGAAGACCCATCGAGCAATCTTTTTGCATACAATATGTTTTTAAGGCCTGAAGAAAATGAATTAAAAGATTTTGTACCGGAGTGGCATATCCTGCACCTGCCCGGCTTCGAGGCCAATCCCGAAGAAGACGGAACCCGGCAAGGAAACTTTACAATCGTGAATTTTACTAAGAAGATGGTGTTGATTGGGGGATCAAAATACACCGGAGAAATCAAGAAAGGAATTTTTTCGATCCTGAATTTTATCCTTCCTCATCAGAAGAATGTATTGAGTATGCACTGCTCCGCTAATGTGGGGCATGATGGTGATACGGCTTTATTTTTCGGATTAAGTGGCACCGGTAAAACAACGCTTAGTGCTGACCCTTCACGTAAGTTGATTGGGGATGATGAACATGGTTGGGATAACAATGGTGTTTTTAATTTTGAGGGCGGATGCTATGCCAAAACCATAGATTTGAGTCCGGAGAAGGAACCCGATATTTATAATGCCATCCGTCCGGGTGCGCTTGTAGAAAATGTCGCCTTTATTGAAGGCACCAATCAGATAGACTTTGCCAGTAAGAAGATAACTGAGAACACCCGTGTCAGCTATCCGATTACTTTTATCGATCACGCCATCCACCCTTCAGTTGGTCCTCTGCCCAAAAATATTTTTCTACTCACCTGCGATGCTTATGGAATACTACCTCCCATCAGTAAGTTAAATGCAGCCCAGGCCATGTACCAGTTTATCTCAGGTTACACGGCCAAAGTAGCAGGAACGGAAGAAGGAGTGAATGAGCCCAAGCCCGTATTTAGTGCATGTTTTGGCGCACCCTTTCTTCCATTGCATCCTACAGAATATGCAGCCATGTTTGGTAAAAAAATTGATGAGGACAATGTGAATGTATGGATGATCAATACCGGCTGGAGCGGCGGTGCTTATGGTGTCGGAAGCAGGATTAAACTTTCTTACACACGTGCAATGATCACGGCAGCCCTGGAAGGGAAACTGGATAATGTTGAATATGATCCTCATGCGGTATTTGGTGTGATGATGCCCAGGGAATGTCCCGGCGTACCTTTTGAGATTCTAAGACCCAGCAATACCTGGAGCAACCGCGAAGAATATAATCAGAAGGCCAACGATCTGGCAAAAGCATTCGTCCGCAACTTTGAAAAATTTGCCGACCATGCCAGCGAAGAGGTTCTGAGTGCTGCACCGAAGGTGATGGAGTAAATAGAATCGCAAGTCAAAGAGGCTCACTTGGCGGATCAGATTTTACGTTAGGCACTCTATGGGGGAAAGCGTCGCGCTTGCGCGATTTTAGGATTACCGGTCTTGCCGCCTGTTTGTGCGCCATGCCATGGCCTAGCGTGAAGACCGGATGTCTGAACTGATGGGCTTTGATTGCTTGCCCGATGAAACTGATTGAGCGAGCGGATTCGATTTCATACTCAGGCGCAAGCGACACGATTGTGCCATTTCAGCATATAATGATACGGGTCTTGCCGCCTGCTTGCACGCCATATCATGGCTTAGCGTGAAGACCGGATACCTCTATTGCCGTCGGTTTTAACCGCCGGTCTGATAGCCCAATTTTTATGCTCAATTAAAAATTAAAATCCACAAAAAAAATAATGAACATATCCATAATTGGTGGCGGGATTGGTGGCCTGACAACTGCACTGGCTCTTAAACAGAACGGGCTTGCAGTTTCTGTCTTTGAGGGAGCGCAGGAAATAAAGCCGGTTGGCGCGGGTATCATCATAGCTATTAATGCCATGCAGGTTTTCGATAAACTTGGTATTCGCAATAAGATTGAACAAGCCGGGCACAGAGTTTCAATAATAAATATTACAGATGAACAATTGAATGTTTTATCCCAAACTGATCTCTCCAATTTTGAGAAAAAATATAAAGTAAATAATGTAGCTATTCATCGGGCTGATTTGCAAAATATTTTGGCAGCAAAAACCGGGTTTGAAAATATTCATTTATCCAAACGATTATCAAGTATTGATGAAGGCGATGGTTACAAGCTTAATTTCGAGGATGGAACAACAATTTATAGTGATGTGGTTATCGGTGCTGATGGAATAAATTCGGTGGTCAGAAAAGAGCTGTTTCGCCGTGCAACGATCAGAGATAGCAAGCAACGCTGCTGGCGTGGAGTTACTCGACATAATTTTGGCAACAAGTGCAATCGTGTAGCCACGGAGG
This sequence comes from Chitinophagaceae bacterium, assembly GCA_044463745.1. Lineage (GTDB taxonomy): Bacteria > Bacteroidota > Bacteroidia > Chitinophagales > Chitinophagaceae > Ginsengibacter. The sequence continues at coordinate 2,337 of JBIQMB010000587.1, forward strand.
CTTTGGGAAAAGGAAAGCGGATAGGTTTTACGAAAATAAATTCTGATTATATTTATTGGTATGCGGTGATCAATGAGGGTTTAATAAATAAAAATTTATCGATACCTGAAATGTTTACAGAATTTCACCCGGATCTTTTGAAACTTATAGATGAAACACCCGAGGAAAAAATCTTTTTCAGTGATATATTTCCCCTTTTTTCTTCTTATCTTTTTTCTTCTCTTTTTCTTCTCATCTTTTTTCTTTTC
>JBIQMB010000588.1:0-2579 GCA_044463745.1 Chitinophagaceae bacterium
TGGTATTTTCGGGCAGGGATAGTCCTCTTAATTCATTCTTTACTTCTTCTTTACCAATTTTATCCAACTTGTCGATGGCCGTGATAATAGATCGTGCTGCGTCTGGTCTTTCGGTTATTTCAGCCAGCCCGGTGAGCAGTTTGCGATTGTTAAGTTTTATACTTACCGGAATGTCCAGGCTTTGGAAAACATCTCTGTAAAGCAATGCCAATTCAGCATCTGCGATGAGCGAATAGGTACCTGCCACGTCTGCATCACACTGGTAAAATTCACGATACCGGCCTTTTTGCGGACGATCGGCCCGCCATACGGGTTGTATCTGATATCTTTTAAAAGGAATAGGCAGTGCATGATAATTGGTTGCCACAAATCTTGCAAAAGGAATGGTAAGGTCATAGCGCAAAGCACGAGAAGTAATATTTTTATCGTTGGTGCCCGACAAGATATTCTCAAAAGCCACGGTAGCTGATGCCCTTTTGTCTGGATGATCAAGCCCGTTGTTCAGGATTTTAAAAATCAGTTTATCTCCTTCGTCACCATATTTTCCGGTCAGGGTTTCCAGGTTTTCCATCGCCGGTGTTTCCAACGGTTCGAACCCGTATAATTGAAAGAAAGCTTTGATTTTATTGATAATGAAATAGCGCTTTTTGAGTGTGTCGGGATTAAAATCGCGGGTACCCTGCGGTAAGGTTGGTTTCATACTATTTTGTCAATTCTTAATTCGTTACAAATGTAACCTGCTTAATTTATTTTCGTCGAGCTTGTTTGTTAACATTTCATTTTCAGCGATTTCGGCCCTTTTTTACTCTTATTTATAGAAGCACTGAAAAAATTGAATTTGCTGTTAATGGTTTCAAGAATTATATTGCAGGTCTTTTTTGGATAAATTATAGCAATTTCACACAATAACGGCTTCAGATTAAAAGAAGGAAGAGTATGAGTCTTGAAGAATTTGAAAACAAACCGGATAGGAAAACCAAGCGGTATCTGGCCATGCGAAGTATTACCGATATTGGGATGGGATTGGCTTACATTGTTATCGGATTGATTATTCTTTTTGCCAAGCAATTGAAATTTGAAAATGAATATCTGACAACAGTCCCGGTAAAAATATTTGCCGTTGTGGTTCTTATTTATGGATCGTGGAGAATTTACAGAGGGGTAAAAAAAGATTATTTAAAAAACAATGAATAGGAATATTGTTTTTAGTGTATTGTATTTTGTTGGCATGATGCTCGCTTCCGTTATGGTGAGTTGTGGCGGTGAAGGATCATCCCAACGACAAGACATTGACAGGTCAGATTCCGGTGTAATTTATATCAGTGTCGATGAATCTTTTCAGCCGGTTATCGATTCAGAAATACAGGTTTTTCAGGCACTACATCCAAAAGCGAAAATCATTGCCGAGTACAAACCGGAAGCTGAGTGTTTGAAAGATCTTGAAAAAGACAGCACCCGCATGGTGATTGTTTCCAGGTTTTTGACACGGGAAGAAGAGAGGGGTTTTAAAGAAAAATTATCCTTTTATCCGTCGTCGGGCGTTGTAGCCTGGGATGCCATTGCATTGATTGTAAACCAGCAGTCGCCTGATACGGTTCTTTACCAGGCCGATATTCGTTCCATATTGAATGGAAGCATTGGTGGTAATAAAAAAGTGGTGTTTGATGGCGTTAAGGGGTCAAGTGTGTTAACCTACGTACAGGATTCTATTTTGAGAGGACAGCCATTAGACACATCTCGGGCTTTTGGTGTAAACGGTAGTGAGGAAGTTTTAAGAAGGGTGGAGAATGATAAAAACCTCATTGGGTTTGTAGGGGTAAGCTGGATAGGCAACCCTGAAGATACGGCTCAACTGAGTTTTTTGATGAAAGTACATATTGCTTCCGTAAATTGCAGATGTCCGGAAAAATCATTTGTAAAGCCTTATCAATACAATATTCTGACCTACAGATATCCCTATGTAAGAGGTCTCGTTTATATTTTAAAAGAAAATTATTCGGGCCTGGGTAGTTCTTTCGTTAATTTTATGGAATCTGAAAGAGGGCAACTCATATTTAAAAGAGCATATTTAGGGCCGGCTAAAATAAATTTTCTGGTCAGGCCTGCAACGTCAACATAAAAAATAAAGTCTTAAACTACGAATTATCTATATTAAAAGTAAAACTAGAACAATGAAAAAAATCGGAATTTTTGTTTTTCTCATTTTTGTGGCCGGGAGCCTTTTTGCACAACTGGATGAAGGTAAAAAGATGCTGAACTATGAAAGGTTTAAAAGTGCAGCAGAAATTTTCAAATCCATGCTCGACAAAAACCCCAAAAACACGGAGGCCGCATACTGGTTGGGTCAGACCTACCTTCAGAATGTAGAGAACACAGATAGTGTAGCCGCTAAGGAACTGTATCAGCGAATGCTTCAGGAAAACCCAAACGACGCCCTGATGATGGTGGGCATGGGTCAGATTCAGCTCATGGAAGGTAAAACAGCAGAAGCACGCAACAATTTTGAAGCTGCTATCAATAAGACCAAAAAGAAGCAACAGGCACCGATTATGCTGGCTGTAGGAAGAGCTAATATTGAT
>JBIQMB010000589.1:0-2578 GCA_044463745.1 Chitinophagaceae bacterium
ATCTCCCGATTAAAGGCATTATATTTTTCGGGCCGGTTGAGGGTCAGGTAAGCAATATTATCTTTTACTTCGTACAAAACGGTATCCATATACTTTGCATTAATAATGGCTCAATATAAAAATAATTCTAATGACATTTAAAATAATCAAATGGTTCGGCGCACGACATACATCTGAACAAAGCTTTACAGGCTGTAGATCCAAAACGGTTTACCAGCACGGTATGGGTGGAGCCGCAATGTGGACATGGAGGTTGCCTTTTCTCCAGGTCTTCTTCACCTGCCCGGCCCATGGGCGGAGCAATTCCAAAATCTTTCAGCTTTTTCTTTCCGGATTCAGTTATCCAGTCGGTAGTCCATGCCGGTGAAATCCGGGTGTTAATTTTAAAATTTGTTATGCCTTCAGATTTTAACCGGGATGCAATATTCATCGCAATCATATCCGTAGCAGGGCACCCGCTGTAAGTGGGTGTTATCGTCACAATAAACGAGTCTCCTTCCTTAATTACATCTCTCAAAATACCCAACTCTGCGATCGTGATAACCGGAATTTCCGGATCTACCACTTCCTTTAGGATTTCGCGAATTTCTGACAGACTGATTTTTTTGTTTTGTGTTTCCATAGCCGCGTTCTTTTACCATTCCAGCCCAGGATAAGCCCGTTGAAGAAATTGCATTTCAGCAAGAATATAACCAAGGTTTTCAGTATGGGTTCCCATCTTTCCGCCCGTGTACATAAAAGTTTCTTTCTCCGGTACGGTAAGGGTTGCTTCTGATAAATTTTCTGTTATCGTTCGCATCCATTCATTTTGCAGGTTACTGAAAAAGCCGGTACCGGGGTTTTCAAAGGCATCCCATTCATAACTTACCGGCATAAACATTTCGCCGGTGTAGGGCCAGAGATAATCAAGTGCATTCTGCATTCGCATCCGGCTTTCTTCTGTTCCATCTCCCAATCGTTTCACCCATTCGCTACTCCAGCTTTTATGATAGGCAACTTCTTTCAGGCATTTTTCGGCTATGCCGGCTAATTCTTTAAAGGGCGAATAAATCAATTGATTATAAATAATCTGCTGCCAGTGCGAGAAGAAAAAAACTTTCATAACCGATTGGCCCCAATCACCATTTTGAAGTTCGCACAATAACAGGTTCTTGTATTCCCGTTCATCTCTCAGGTATGCCAGCGTATCCTCGGTAGCATTGATAAACCCTTCTCTGTCATTCTGCAGTTGGGCAGCATATTGGTAAAGGAGTCGCGCCTGCCCAATCTGATCCAACACGATATTGGTAAGCGCAATATCCTGTTCCAACACAGGTCCATGCCCTGTCCATTCGCTTAGCCGCTGACCCATTATCAGCGAGCTGTCTGCGAGCATCAGTGTAAAATCAAAAGGTATTAAATCTGATGGTTTCATATTACATGTATTCTACGTCGTCAGGTATATTGTAAAAAGTGGGATAACGATAAATTTTATCTTCGGCCGGATCGAAAAAGCTACCCGACTCCGCAGGGCTTGATGCATGAATATTTTTAGACTCTACCACCCATATACTCACCCCTTCCATCCGCCGCGTATATACATCCCTCGCGTTCTCGAGTGCTGTACGTGCATCGGCTGCGTGTAGGCTGCCTACATGTTTATGATCAAGTCCTTGTTTGCTTCGGATAAAAACCTCCCAAAGTGGCTGTTCCATAAAATGCTATTTTTAATGATTGGCTGAAACTTTATTTTCTGTTTTGTCTTTTAATTTTTGTTTTTCGGCATAAGCCATGGCCGCCTCTCTAACCCACTTTCCGTCTTCATGCGCCTTGATGCGCGCAGCCATTCTTTCTCTGTTGCATGGGCCATTTCCTTTCACCACATTCCAGAATTCATCCCAGTTTATTTCGCCAAAATCCCAATGGCCTCTTTCTTCATTCCACTTCAGGTCAGGATCAGGCAGCACAATGCCCAACACATCGGCCTGCTGCTTGCACACATCCACAAACCGCTGTCGCAGTTCATCATTGGTAAACCTTTTTATTTTCCAGGCCATGCTTTGTTTCGTATGTGGGCTATCATCGTCGCGTGGGCCAAACATCATAAGGCTTGGCCACCACCAACGGTTGATGGCATCCTGAGCCATAGCCTTTTGCTCAGGGCTGCCTTTGCACAATGTCATCAATATTTCGTAACCCTGCCGCTGATGAAAACTTTCTTCCTTACAGATGCGCATCATTCCCCGCGCGTAAGGTCCGTACGAGCTGCGGCACAGTGGCACCTGGTTCATAATAGCCGCTCCATCTACCAACCAGCCGATAGCACCCATATCAGCCCACGACAAGGTCGGATAATTAAAAATAGAACTGTATTTGACCTTGCCTGTAAGCAATTGTTCTATCATTTCTTCACGGGTGATGTTCAGCGTTTCGGCGGCACAATACAGATATAAGCCGTGCCCGGCCTCATCCTGAACCTTGGCAATGAGGATGCATTTCCTTCGCAATGTCGGAGCTCTTGTGATCCAATTTGCCTCAGGCAACATACCCACTATTTCGCTGTGTGCATGCTGGCTTATCTGCCGGATAAGGGTTTTCC
>JBIQMB010000590.1:0-2574 GCA_044463745.1 Chitinophagaceae bacterium
AAAAATCAATTTATTCACCTGATCTATTTCATCCTGAATAATTGTATGTCCCATATTGTCATAAATTTTTTCGGTTACATCTGCGCCCATGTTTTTATAAATGTTTGTGCTGGCATATATCCTTTCAATCGGTATATGAAAGTCGGGGTTGCTGCTCCCAATAAATACAGGCGTATTTTCAAAATTTCCGCTGTAATTTTCATTATAGATTTTATCACCAATCAACCCGCCGGTAAAAGCTACAATGCCTCCATAGCGCGTTGCGTTGCGGGCTGCATACTCCAGCGCCAGGCAGGCGCCTTGCGAAAACCCTAAAAAATAGATATGTTCTTTAGAGATGCCTTTTGCAATAGCTTTTTGGACGGTCTTATCTACCAATTCAAGTGCTGAGCTCAGCCAGGGTTCGTTCTGCGAAGGGTTAACCAAAAAAGGATAGGGGTACCATGTATTATTGGTGGCCTGTGGAGCCAATAAAGCATAACCTTCCACATTCAAATGCGTGGCAAGCGATAGGATATCTTCGGCATTACCTCCGCGCCCGTGAAGCATGATCAAAGCCTTGCCTTTGTTTCCTTTTTCATTTTTGATGATGATATTCTCTTTATGCATTTTTGTTTCTTTTAATTAAAGATTCTGCTAAGTCGCATTCTTTTTGATTTCAGAGGCATCGTTTGAGCCAATTTGTTTGATGTGCATCTCTGAATTTTCTTAGCTTACATCTATTCGGAAATTTATAATTCTAATTTGGGCAATACCTTTTCGATTTCCTTCCGGGCTGTTTCGTATTGCGCAGGAAGCATTAAATGCGTTCCCAATTCTTGAACCGATTCATCGATGCCAAAACCGGGATTGTCGGTTGCAATTTCAAATAACACCCCCCCCGGCTCGCGAAAGTAAACTGAGTAGAAATAATTCCGGTCAATTTTTGGTGTGGGCGTCAGTCCGGCTTTCCTGATCTTTTCTCTAATAACCATCTGTGCCTCTTCATCGTCAACCCTGAATGCAATATGGTGTATTGTACCAGCAGCCTGATGTCCTCGCCCTGTTTTTCCATCCTCGATAATATCGATTATGGAAGCCGTATTTGAGGCCGGTGAAATAAAACGGTAATGTTTGGCTTCATGTTTTAGTAATTCGTATCCCAACACATCGGTCAAAATCTTCATGGTTGGCTCCGCATCCCGAAGCGAAAGTGTTACGGACTGAAATCCTTTAATCGCATTTGTTTCATTCATTCCGTTATGTCGCCATCCTTTTCGCGTATCATTTTTATCAGCTACGGTCAAAGCCAGGTTTAATCCGTCCGGATCTCTCAATTGCAAAACCGTTTCGCCAAAACGTCCGGCAGGTTCATCAAAATCAGTCCTGTATTGTTTGAGCCTGTTCGTCCAATAATCCAGGCTATCTGCGGGTATCGAATATACAATTTCTGTGGCCATTCCCGTTCCGTTTCTTCCCTGTCCTATGCCTTCCCATGGGAAGAATGTAAGTATGGTTCCGGGTTCACCGGTCTCATTTCCGTAGTAGAAGTGGTAAGTACCGGGATCATCAAAGTTGACCGTTTTCTTGACCAACCGAAGTCCTAAAACTTTGGTATAAAAATCCACATTTCGTTGCGCATTATTGGCAATGGCGGTGATGTGGTGCAATCCTTTTATCTGTGTCATATCTTTTATTTATTGTATTAAAAAACCTTTTGCATGGATGAGATGCTATATCGGTTCTCACCCATCTTTACAAAATTACCATCTTAAGCTCGCGATAAAATTGATCTATGTTATGAAATGAATTATCTGTCAGGAGATATTTCATGATATACCCATTGCAAGAAAGAAACCATAAAATTAGTGCAAAGGATTATTGGTTTTGAAATGCTGAATGCTACATAGAGAATTTATCATTCATTAAATTGACCGGTCTTGCCATGTGCCACGCTCAATGCCTTCGCTTAGTGTGAAGACCGGGCATCAAAATCTTGTTATCAAAAAAGGGAAAATTCTAAAATGAATAACTTTGTAATAAAGAAGAGAACATGAAAAACAATATCGAAGGAAAGGTCATCATCATTACCGGAGCCAGCAGCGGCCTGGGCGAAGCGGCTGCTAAATATCTTTCAGCCGAAGGTGCTGTCATCGTTATGGGTGCGCGTAGAGAAGAAAGACTTCAGACGTTGTCAGATGAATTAAACAAAAAAGGAAAAGCCTTAGCCGTACAAACAGATGTGACCGATGCTGAGCAGATGAAAAGACTGGCAAAAGCAGCATTTGATAACTATGGAAAGATAGATGTGCTCATCAACAACGCCGGTTTAATGCCGCAGTCGCTGCTTGAACATTATCGGTTGGATGAGTGGAACCAAATGATCGATGTCAACATCAAAGGTGTGCTATACGGAATTGCCGCAGTATTACCCTATATGATTGAGCAAACGTCAGGACAAATTATTAATGTGTCGTCTGTAGCCGGACATAAGGTACATGCAGGCAGTGCGGTGTATTCAGCTACGAAACATGCCGTACGTGCACTTTCGGAGGGGCTGCGGCAGGAAGTGAAACATCATAACATTCGCACGAC
>JBIQMB010000591.1:0-2570 GCA_044463745.1 Chitinophagaceae bacterium
TCTACATAGGTTTTTAAAATTTATAATTACGCACGCCTCATGGCGCACCAGATTTTCGCAGAATATTATTCTGTGGTTAGTGAATTAATTTGGGAAAAAGAATGTTTATTCCTCTATGCGCGTACTTATTAAATATCCCCACACATAGCATAGGTTTCCGCAGAATATTCTCGGCGTTTATCGGCGTAGTCAGTGAGGAAAATGTATGCTTCGATTTTGCTAAATAGCATTTCGATTATCATTTCAACTATCTCCTGCCAAAAACCTTTTTATCATACCTGACACGCTTTTTGTATAGCTTCCTTGCTATTGAGTCCAGTTCCCAGCTATTGTAATAATGTAGGCTCGTAGCCATATAGTAGTTCATATCAGGTGGGCAATTTTCGCACATCGCAGGTGGAGGCATTTTCTGTATCAACGATTTACCCAATTCTTCTGCTCGTTTCATTTCGTCTAAGCTAAGCCCATCATAAGGGTTTAAGGCATCTTTTTGCTCAATTAAATGAAAAATCAGCGTGTCGGTTTTATAAGCATCCTTTAAGGCAGCAAAAAAGACTCTGTCTTTAAAAGCATCTATCCACGGCTTTTCGCTTTGATTATAATCGAATTTGGGATTTAAGCTGGGTGTGCATGATGCAACAATAATTAATGCTGATATGATCAAATACTTCATAAGGTATTAATTTAAAGTCCAAACGTCAAGTCGATGAATAGGTGCATCAGAAAAGTGGCAATTGTTACCACAAGTTGCATTGTCATACAATAAATCAGCATGCCCACTTGCCCATCTAAAATCGCTTGAGTATATTGAATAAAATCCCTTCTTCCCTTGTAACAAATATGATAAATTAATTCCGCGAATGCCAGCATCGGCTTGTGAATATGAATAATGATTTAAGTTCAATGGGGTTGTCGGGTCGTTATCATGAGTTCCAAAAGTTTTTCTCATCCATAGATTTAACTCGTACGCAGCCTTGAAATAGTATTTACCATCGACCCCTTTAAAAGTCTTTCCTTGAATATATGGTATATTAACCCCTGAATAGTTTAGTGCTTTCGACAACCTAACAGCACAAGTATTAGTATTTGGGCCAGTATAAATAGCCTTTACATCGCCACCAATGGAGTTATACATTTTTTCAGCTGTATTATATAACGGATCTGAATCCTTTGGAAACGCAGATTCAAAATCATTCCAGCTGGGCAAATTCTGTTGCGGGAAGGTTAGATTGGGATTCTCCCAAAATTCGGCATCGTATTCTCCGTCCTGCCCTTCCGATTTACCCAAAAACCTGTTTTTAAAAACCTCAAATGTAACCGTAGGATTTGCTGTCAGGTACTCCACTGCCCATCTCCCAAATTCCTTCATCTCTCTTTCCTCCGATGTCAGATATTCAAGCAAACCATCAGCTACAGAGGGATTGTTATTCAAAAAATCAAGTTCTGGTTCTGATAGGTGCATTTGTATTTCAGGATCTGAATTAAACCAATTGGCTAATATTTGTGCTGATGGCAGTTCTACCTGCGGAATCCCGGAACCCGGGGGTATGTTTTCCACGGGTATTTCTATCTCGGAGCATGGAAGTACGTACTCTGTGCCTGGTGGTGGTGGTACAGTTGGAACCTGATAATCAGGATCTGGATTACAATTAAGCGGTGGATAATCGCCTGCACCAGGAGAACCGCCAACTGGATTGCCATTGTTTGACCCGCCACCGGAATTGCCATTGCCTGTGCCGGGTAATACTGGGTCGTCCTCCTCTGGTAGCTCTTGGCAATTGATGGCTATTTCAATGTCAACAGTAATATTAAACCCAGGTTTTGGTTTGGTAGCGCAGGTACATTCTTCAATCTGTGCAAAAGTATGATTTTTACAAGGACACGTTTTGGCTTCAACATTAATTGAAACGGATGTAGAAATATAGCAAGGTGGATCTTCATTGTTTCCTGTTTTTCTTCCGGAAATCAGGGAAGCTTTTTCCTTCTTTTTTATGATACGATGGTTGGGCAGGATCACCTGACCATCATCATAAGAATAAATTTTCTTCACTTTTCCCAGATTGTCTTTTACAATTATATCGCCACTGTATTTTCTTACGTTCTTTGAAAAAGTCCATCTTTCTGCTGGTTTTAATTCTACCCATTCTGTCATGATACGGCCTGCCGTATCTCTATACATCATCAGGTAATTCAGGAAACCGTAATGCACCATTTTAGTAGTTGAAACGTACACGTATGCATTCTCAATATGCAGAGGAACTAACACCGCATTGGTGCCGATGCTTAAATCTTTGAGTGCTGCCGCATCCCACTGCGGATTAGGAGCTTTAATTATATATCTACTTGCAGTCTTTTCCGAAATTTTGGATGACGAGACGGAAAAAGCATTGTTTAATTCTCTTTGCGAAAGGCTCTGCTCAAAAAATCGTTTAGCGTCCTCAACGGTCAAGGAATTGTCTTGTAATTTTTCTTTTGAAAAAGTTTTGTCTTTCCTACACGAAACCATACCTAATAAAAAGAACGAGGCAGTGATAATGAAAAAGAATTTATGTATTTTAGAAAAGCCTGAA
>JBIQMB010000592.1:0-2565 GCA_044463745.1 Chitinophagaceae bacterium
AGTAAAATTTAAAAATGCAAATAAGACACATTATACCGATAGTATTGTTCCTGATTATACCCTTTTATTCGTGGTCGCAGGAGGTAAGAAAAGACCGCCGACAGGAAAGAAAGGAGCGAATCAGCGAAATGATACGCATGGAGGAAGAAGGCGTGATAACCTTTGAAAAAAGTTTTGTATTCGGTGCAAAATTGACCAATGACGGATACGGAATTTTCTTTGAACTGGGCAGGGCGCGTTCGGTAAAAAGAGGGATGCTTTATCAGTTAGAAATAACGGAGCGCAAACACCCGAAGGAGGCCAAACTCGGATCGGTCATTCCTTATGGAGTGTCTTTGATTTACGGTAAGCAAAATTTCTTTTATCCGGTAAAGCTGGGTGTACAGGAGCAATTTTTATTGGGCAATAAATCAAACAAAAACGGTGTAGCTGTTACTGCAAATGTGGGCGGGGGTTTTACGGCTGGACTCTTACGGCCTTACTACGCTCAGGTATTTGACAATATGGGTGGACTTAAATACATCAAGTACAATTCATCGGAGAAAGATGAATTTTTGGATAAGGCTATATTGGCCGGTGGACCTGCTTTTAATAAAGGGTGGGATGAAATAACCCTGGTTCCGGGCGCATACGGCAAAGCAGCATTGCGCTTTGATTACGGTCGGTTCAATGAACTGATCACCGGACTTGAAATTGGCATTACCGGCGAGTTTTATTCGCAAAAGATTCCGCAAATGGTTTTTGCCAAAGAGAATCAGTTTTTCTTCGGTGCCTACTGCGCAATATTATTTGGTAAAAGAAGTTAACCACGGCTTTTATTGAGCAGTTTATCTATATGAGATTTTTAATCAGCTTATTCTTTCTTTTCTGTTTTGGACAGGGTTTTTGTCAAACCAAATGGACATTGGACGATTCCCGGTTTGGCCTTTTGCCAAACACATTTCATGTTTATAAATCGACCGATAGTGTGGGAGATAAACCAAACATAATGTACTATGCTAAGGTGAGTCTCAAAGATTTGGAAGTGAAATTTTCATCAGACACTTCCATGAACAGAAGGCTCACCCCACAACAATTTTACGATAAAAATAATGAGCCACTTTTAGTTGTCAATGCCGGTTTCTTTTCCTTTGCCGATAACCGTAATCTGAATGCAGTTGTAAAGAATAAAAAGCTTGTCGGCTTTAACGCCCAACATATCAAAGGAACAGGCCAGGACAGCGGTTTATACATCCATCCCTTTTACGGAACTTTCGGAATTCTCAGATCGGGAGAGGCAGATGTTGCATGGACGCTCACCGATTCTGCTTCGGGAAAAATAGTGGCTTCACAATATCCCATTCCATTTTTAAAAACGCCCAATGAAAAATTAACCAATAAAGAACTTTCATCCATTCGATCGGGCCGGTTTCATAAATGGCGCGTGGAAACAGCCGTGGGAGGCGGACCGGTTTTGGTGCAACAGGGGCAGGTGAGGATAACCAATGAGGAGGAAAGAAAATTTTATGGAAAAGCAATTTATGACAGGCATCCGCGCACCGCTATCGGGTACACAAAAGACAATGACCTGATCGTATTTGTTTGCGAAGGAAGAAGCGACAGCGCAGCCGGTCTGACGCTGCCACAAATGGCAAAAATATTGAGGGAGATAGGATGCGAGGAAGCGCTGAATCTGGATGGTGGCGGAAGTACGAGTATGCTCGTAAATGGAATCGAAGTCAATACACCATCCTCCAATGGAGTACAAAGAGCCGTACCTTCTGTTTTTATAATTCAGTGGCGCAAAAGATAGTCGTGGTTTTTTTGTAATATTAAACTGCGAGTTCTTAATTTCGGCGCGCAACATATTTCATTTATTAATATCAACTCTCATTATGTCATTAATCATTACATCTGTAGAAACAAGAGATGTACGCTTCCCTACAAGTCGTAGCCTGGACGGCTCAGATGCCATTAATAAGGATCCGGATTATTCGGCAGCCTACGTTATTTTAAAAACTTCTGATCCTTCGCTCGAAGGGCATGGGCTGACTTTTACGCTCGGAAGAGGCAATGAAATTTGTGTGCTGGCTATTAAGTCGTTGTCTTATTTGTTAGTTGGCAAATCATTAGATGATCTTACATCAGATATGGCGGGATTTTACCGAATGATTACAGGCGATAGTCAGTTGCGCTGGCTCGGTCCTGAGAAGGGTGTCATCCATTTGGCAACCGGAGCTATCGTGAATGCCGTGTGGGATTTGTACGCCAAGAAAGAAGGAAAGCCTCTATGGAAATTGGTTGCGGACATGACTCCAAAAGAGTTGATTTCCTGTATTGATTTCACTTATTTAACCGACGCTATTACACCCGACGAAGCTTTGGAAATGCTGAAAACATTAGAAGCTACTAAAGAAGAGCGCATCGATTACCTGGCTAAAAACGGTTATCCGGCATACACTACTTCTGCCGGTTGGCTCGGTTATTCAGAGGAAAAGATTAGACGGTTAAGTCGTCAGGCAAAAGAAGACGGCTGGACCTACATGAAGATGAAACTGGGCGGCAATCTGGATGAGCATGTGAGGA
>JBIQMB010000593.1:0-2541 GCA_044463745.1 Chitinophagaceae bacterium
GGAATAATCAATTCATAACAAAAGGCATGATCGTATTTAAAGGACGGGGCATCCATCTCTTTAAAGTTTACGTTTTCCGATTCGATGATCACTCTGTTTCTCGCAAGGAAATTCGCGTCAGAATAGGCAATTTTAAGCAGGTCGAGCAGGGAATGATTTAAGTAATGGCAGCCAACAATTTTGTCATTAACAACACGCTCTCCTTTCGAGCCTCCAATACCTTCAATGTACCCTGTCACCATTGAGCGAAAGAGGAATTCATCGCCGCTGCCACCGTTGCTATTCACGAATAGTGGCGTATCGCTATCATAAGAGAACTGATCCCTCTTCATATAAAGGGCCGGCGTATCGCCCTTCAATGTCTTTTCTATATTCTCCGCAGTAACCTGGTCGGAGGCAGTTATAGCGATTACTTTTCCGTCTTTGATCCAAACTATCTGGGGTATATACAGGGTTGGAAATAGTGAATCCAGTGCAGCGTTATCATAAACAACTGGTAATGTGATCGACTTTCCTATCCGTTCAGATAGCCTTTGAAGGGTATTTCGGATTTTTGAAGAATTATCATTTGTCAATTTGCTTTTCGCATTTACTAACAAAATTCGGATGTCAGGAAAACGATCCTGAAGGGAGTTTAATTTTTGAAAACCTGCAATACAGGCACTGCACCAAGTGCTCCAAAAGTCGAGCAGAAGCAGGTTGTTCTGGAAATCGGCAAGACGTGCAGGGCCGGAGTAAAAGTTCATTATAGAATCGATATTAACATCCGGCACCAGATCGCCAATTTTTAATGGTTTTATTTCTCGCGGCTGCGCAGTCGCAAACACGCTCAGCACTGCCAGTACGCCTATAAGCGTTAGTTTTTTAAACATAAAATGTATTAAAATTTGTGTAAAGTAGATTGGCTCAGACCGGGCCGGGCAGGCCGCACACACATGAGAAAATAAGCGGCCTGCTGCCCGGCCGGTGGTTATTCAGGATTGCGGGGATGAGAGGCAAATAAATGATTAATTGAGATGGCTTCAGATATAATATTCCTGATGCGAAACAGATGGTTCTGTTCGCTGTAGGTCATTAAATTATGTCGTGTATATAAAGAAAAAAACATCCGTTTTGGATGAGTCTCAGACAGAGTGAGTAAGCCAAAAGGGTTGGACCCACTCAATCTCTGTCCCCGGGCGTGACGACCCGCCACCCATTTGGGCGGCTGAACCACAAGATATAAGTAGGCCCAACCCTTTTGCTATACGCAATATAGTGATTGGGCGCTATTCTTACTCTCGCGGTTCAAATTGTCACGTTCGGGGGCGAGACTCTTTATAGCAACCACTACTCAAAAAAAGCAATGGTATAATATTCAAACGCAAATATAAGGAGTTTTTCATTTCGACGGACAATTGTCCGTAGTTTTTTTTTCTGCTCTTGTTACTTCGCTGTATGAAGGAAAGAATTGGTTCCATTATTAATAGCTATATTGTTCAAAATTGGATGTGCGATTATGTGTATAATGACGGTTCCTACATGTACACTAAATTTGCAAACGACCATTTTATTGATGAAAAACTTGCGCGTAAAATTGTTTCAAATAAGAATTATAAAATGGCTTTAGAAACACTGGAATCCATATGTGAGGCGAGGGACATTAGTTTGGAAAAGTTTTTTAGCTTAATTAAGAGGTAGTCGGCTATCTGTTTTCTTTCATCGGTGGAGGTCACTGGTGCCAATGAATGTTACCAGATAGTATTCGTGAGCTCTTCACCTAATTATCTCGTTCTATTAGAAAAATACCAGTTTTCAAAAGCGAGACTCAAAAGCAAATTGCTTCAAGTTATTTTAATCGAAGTTTCGCAAATATAGCCAATCGCATCAATTTCAGTTATAGGATTAATTACAATGACTTATTCGTCATTGTCCAAAAATATTTTTCTGCTCATCTTGAATTTTATTATGGAGCAATTAAAAGGTTGTGGATTGTTGGGAAAGATTGCCTTAGTTCTTAAACTTTTGAGTGATGTGAATCAAGTACCTCAAGAATATGTTTACAATGACAAATATCTATATTGGTAGAATTGAAACATCAAAGCCGCATCCAACTGTAAGTACCCTGTCCGCCTTATGTGATTATTTTACCATTCGCCTTTCTGACTTTTTCCTAAAAGTTGAAAAACAATAATACACCATTAGTCGCAGGCATTTCGCTTGTACCATTTCTCCTGAGCGACTCGCTCGTACTAATTAAATTTGCACACACGCATTAATCTTTTCTGTAAATCTTTGATATTTGCCGGACCAAACGGTTCCGGAAAAGCACCATCATCAAAGGTATTCAAGAGTACCAGAATGGCAAGGTAAAGATCAGTTTGGGTGAATATATTAATGCTGATGATATAGCGGAAAAACTTAAAGCAAAATATATTGATTTGAGGGAAATAATTTCAAATTATTCGCCCATTTTAAAATGATAAAAAGTAAGAGAGAATGGAGTATAACTGACGAGGAAAATTACCCCGAATGGTTTAAAAAATATTATCTATCAAAGAT
>JBIQMB010000594.1:0-2516 GCA_044463745.1 Chitinophagaceae bacterium
ATAATGCCTGAAAATACGGGTTCATAATCCCTTCGGGGAATGACCTGAATAGAATTTACCTGCTTACCGTTTTCCCAAAAACTTCCCAGAAATTTATACTTATAAAACCGGAGCGCATTATCGGCAATGGGTGATACAAAACCGCGTTTGCTTAGGGTACCTCTGGATACATCTACCAGGTTTTTATAAAAGCTGATAAATGCAGGAAAATCAAGACCGAAACCATCGCTTCCGCTTACCTGATTGGAGATCACCTGCATCTTTAATTTATCCGGTTTTTGCTCAAAAACCCTTGTCAACGACTCAGAGAGATAAATGATTCCCTGCCCCGAACTGTCGATACCAAATGCCTCCATATCATCAGTCTCTACCTTACGGCCGAAAACTTTATCGGGCAATTGAAGCAGCCTGATGATTCCCTTGATATAGACATCCGCAGAAAATGCACTGACCTGACCTTCGTAATATGCCCGCTGTTTGATGGCATTACGAATGATCTCGTAGGCGGGGTCTTCGCTGTTTGGATCGATGACGATTTCGGCCAGTTTCAAATCCTGTACTTTAAGAATAAAATCCACCTCCTGCTCTGCATTTGTCACCAATACTTCTTTTTCTTCGGTGGCATAACCTACATACCTGCATTCGAGCGTATATCGCCCGGGTGCAAGCCGGATGGAGTACTTTCCTTCTGCATTGGCTGTGGCACCATACGGGCTTCCTTTAACTAAGATGGTAGCAAAACCCAGTGGTTCGCCTTGTTCATCTCTGACCGTTCCGGTAACGCCGGAAGCCAAAAGCACAGATGTCTGAAACAATAATGCCAGGACAAAAAAGGAAATAAATTTCATAAAGGTTTTATTCCATTCACCGGGGCGCCCGTACCTTTCCATGGGCGAAGCTGCCTGCCAAAGCGGCCAGGCCGGCAACCAAAGCACCGATCAATGCGGTTAACAACACTAAAAGCCAGGAGGATTCGGTCTTAAAGATCAGTAAAGAAATGCGGTTTGCCAGGATATCATGATTGGCAAAGCTTATGTACCAACTCATTATACCCCAAAAAAGAAAGAGAGACAAAAATCCGGTCAGAAAAGAAACCAACGGCTTTTGAGGTATAAAAGCACTGACCAGAAAAGCTGCGATGGCTATCGTCCACCAAGGCAAGAATAAACCCAATGCATAACTTAATAGAGCGATCAATATAAGACTGAGAAAAAATTTCATGTTAGAATAATTTAATAATGCATAATGGTTTATCCGGCCGCCGGCACAAAGCTCATTTTAAATTTGACCCTGGGATCGGATGCTTCAGATTCCTTCATCAACCAGAGTTTATAAAAACTTCCCTTTGCCCATTCCTGAACAAAATCGTCGTAATACCTACTGCCCGGATTACCACTCTGGCCACCGGGATAAATGCCGTAAGCTTCTGTTTCTTCGGTAAGTGAAACAACCATCCGCCAACTGGGTCCGTGTACTTCTTTGGTAGCATTGATCACGTGCTCGCCCCCACCGATATTAAGATGCAAAGCACTCAGGGCCTCAATCTTTGCCAGATGCATCACGCGCGTATCCTTAAATTTTGACCACTCTAATCTGCCTTCTTTTTCAAGCCGGCTAAACAAAGCAGTGCATTTCTTAAAACTGGCGACCACATCATCCTGCAAGTGAACGAGAATATTTAATGAGCTGTCATTTCTTTTTATCAGATCAATAAGCGTGCTCTCTTTTGGCCAGGGATACTTAAGCTTGTCCTGAGGCAAAATCCTGTTCCAGACAATGGTTTCGAGCGTATCCCACATATTTACAAAAATGGTTGTGCCTTTTGAATCGGGATCATTTCTGTAATTCCATGATTGTAACAGATCGAAATATTTTTTCTCCTGTACTTTAAGGGTCGAAGGATCGATGCGTGAAATTAATTCCGGAGCCGCTATCTCACCAAAAACATTGTAATTATCAATTTGCAAATCCATCATATCCTGCGGGGTAATATGATTCATCTGCTCCAATTTGCGGTTAATCTCTAATCCTCGGTAAGGCGGATACCTCCCTCCCAGATAATAGGGATAGGTGGTATCTGTAGGCAGTTGATTGGCACTGCTCACAAAACCTCGGAGGGGATTTACCTGATGCGGATTTTGTTCCTGCGGAATATTATATTGCCATAGGTAATCGCTGTTGTCACCCGGCATTACAAAATCGCCCTGCCGGCGCCACTTAGCTGGAAATTCTCCCTGATCCCAGATGGCTATATCGCCGTCTTTGGAAGCAAAAATGGCGTTCTGCCCCGGCGTTTGCAAATACTTTACCGCTTCAAGATAATCTCCGTAATTCTTTGCTTTATCCAGCAGATAAAAGACCTTCATTTCATTGCTCGGGTCATGCGCCTTCCACCGCACAGCATAATCTTTCTCACCGGTATTTCTACCTCCCGTATAGCTCCTATCATACATAACCGGCCCTATTTCGGTATAAGCTACCGTATCGTAAAAAACGGGTTTGTTTTTAACCCTTAT
>JBIQMB010000595.1:0-2500 GCA_044463745.1 Chitinophagaceae bacterium
TTTAAAGCGAGAAAGTATGTGGAATTTTTTGAGAAGTCTATTCAGTTTATTTGTCTTTGTATTTGTCACCGGCAATGTTTCTTATGCCCAATCCAATAAAGGCAAAAAAGATTTAAGAGAAGGTGTTGTAACCTACGCTTTCAAAAACAACGGAAAGGAAATGAGCGGCCGCGCTCCGCTGAAATTGTATTTTAAGGATAACATTGCCTTCCTTTCTTCTTCGCCCGACCAAACGGCTTTGCATTACATCGATTACAATAAAGAAGAAACCTGCCAGGTATTAAAATTAAAGGACGGTAGCAGATACACGCTCAAAACTCCTTTTTCTGCCTATGAAAAAGCGGTCATAACCGAAGATACGGCCACCATTTTGGGATACCTGTGCAGGAAAGCCACGATGGTAATCCGCTCTAATTCGATTGAGGTTTGGTTTACGAACCAATTGCCACTTAAAGGAACGCCCGGCCTTGAAATGGCTCCCGGCCTGGGCCTTATTTTAAAAACGATTCGGAATGGAAACTTTGAAACCTACGCTACCAATATTGAACTACGAAAAATTTCGGATAACGAAGCCGAACTTCCGGTTGTGTTCGGGCAGGTAGTGGATGAGGCCACTTATCGCAGAAAAGAAATTGATAACCGTTTTATTACCATTCCGGTTTTCAATCAGCAACAAATCAATTTTACGGATTCAATTATAAACCCCGGATGGGATCAGGAAAATGTAACTTACAGATATGCAGGAGGCACCCTGGTTATGAAGAAGATCAGGCTTCCTGAAGAAGGAAATTATTCTGTGTTTGCGCATCTCACGCAATACTCTAACGGAGATGCTTACGACCGAACCGGAAGTGTTTTTGTAGTGCCGGTGGATCGTAAAATTTCTTTTTTAGATGCGGTAAATAAAGGCCTGAAAACGTTGCCCGTCTATAAGGATAAACAGGGTAAGGAATACCAGGGAGTGGTTGCTACCAGTGATTATTTGCCTCCATTGGAGCTGATGCGATTTTTTACTCCCTTTGGTGTGAGAGCGTATAATGATCGGGTTAATATAGCCGGATACAAATGGGCAGATTCGGTCAACTACGAACAGGATATTACGAATCTACTTCCGCGTTTGCGTGGAGAAGTTTGGATAGGCGTTTTTATCGGCAACTATGATAGAGGCGGACATACGGTTAACCTGAATCTGGAATTTCATCCGAGGGGTGGGGGGCGTGCAAGGGATGTCTGGATTCAGCCGATATTTAATACGTTGAATGTGCTGGAAATGGCCGGCCAGACTTATGCCACCATGTTTGAGGATGATTCATTGACTGTAACGGTTGACATTCCGGAGGGAGTGAAAAACTTTACCCTTCGCTATATCACTACAGGGCATGGCGGTTGGGGCGGTGGTGATGAATTTAACCAAAAGCTCAATGAAATATTTGTGGACGGTCAGCGGGTATTTAGTTTTATTCCGTGGCGTACTGATTGCGGCACATATCGGATGAGCAATCCATCATCCGGTAATTTTGCCGATGGACTGTCGTCCTCTGATCTCAGCCGGTCAAACTGGTGTCCCGGCACCACCACTAATCCGGTTTACATTCCCCTGGGTCATTTGCCTCCCGGAAAACATGTGATCAAAGTCGCCATCCCATTGGGTAAAACCGAAGGAACGAGTTTCAGTTCATGGAATGTTTCGGGATGTTTGATTGGGGAGTATTGAGGGGAGGGGAGGTTTTGCATTATGTTTTTTGAATCAACGATGACTGCCCTGCTATTGGGCGGTTTTGCTTGAGATAAGATATTTGATTTTTTGGTTGAATGAAAAAACCGGTGATAGAATATTTAATAATGAGTTGCTTAAGTCCTTGTTTATATAATAGGTTCACTGTAAGATTAATTCAGTTTTCGTAAGACTCGCTTTTTTTCTGAAATAATTTCGGCATTAATATTTAGATTATCAGGCTTCTCAATTTTTGCAAATTGTTCAGATACTCCACGAGGTAATTTCACAATGATTTGCTGATTTTCAAAGGTGCCCTCCCAAATGAAATCGTCCGTTCCCCAAGGGTGATAGGATAGTCTTACAAAATAAAGTTATGGGTACGTCAATATATCTATAGTCATCTAAATACGTTCTTACATTTATATTAAGATTACTTTCCACTTTTTTTTGCTTTCTTTTAATTTTTAAAATGATTTAACTCGATTTAAGCTATCAGTTTCTGTTTAGATGAATTCCTTAAAATGACGATTTCTAAATATAAGCAACTTTCCTAATGAGCAATTTGAATTTTTTTATTCATCAATTCTACATTGAAATTCACCTTGGCTTTTAAGGCACTAAAAACTTTCAGAATCGTTTCCACAGTTACGTTGGTTGTGTTATTTTCAAGCTTTGAAATTTGAGCTCGTTGTACTCCAACCAGTTTCCCAAGCTCTTCCTGAGTCATATTTCGCTCAAGCCGAACTTTTCTTATCATTTCTCCTAACACCTCTAACTGAAGTT
>JBIQMB010000596.1:0-2484 GCA_044463745.1 Chitinophagaceae bacterium
TTCCTTAACATGTTGAAAATCCCCACTCCCAATTTTTAAAAGTATTTCTCTTGATTGGGAATTCCTTTTTATAATATGAGGTATACCATTCTTGATCATTGTAATTCTAACTTCGCCACCAACGTCAGCTAATGTTTTTTGTATTAGTGCATTTCTTCTTTTTGCAATTATTCCCAATTCATCACTGTCAGAAGATTCAATTGTTTGGTCGCACAATCCCCAGCGTAAATATTCAAGAATTGTCGATTTGCCTGTCCCTCTACCTCCGATCAGTGCATTATATTGTCGATTTAGCGAAATACTAAATGAGCCAAGAAATTTGGAAGTTGTCACATCCATTGATTCTATAAAAACGGTAGGTAACTCCGGTTGGTTCTGGGAAATCCTGGATTCTTTCGCTAGGCACGCCTGCCGAATTGCCTCGGCCGTCGGCTCGGCCCATTTAATCCATGTAGAATATTTTCCCAGTTCTCTACCATCTTCATAACGATTATCAGAGGTGGAGATCAATCCCACAGCTTTATTGCCGTAGTTTACATCGCCACCATTTAATTTGTTTTGGTACCCGGATTCATCTGATATTGCTTTGTCCACATACCCGCCGACACAGGGCATTTTTCTGTAATGTTCATGAAAACCTTCCCTTAATATCGAATGACAACCTCCCTTATTCATATTTGGTAATACAACATAGCGTCCTTTGCAATAAGACAGCTCATCCAGCTTTTTATGTAAATGAACTAAGTCATGTATTATATCTTGAGAGATTTTTTTTGTTTCAACTGTTTCTCTTTCTAACTCGTGAGTCGGATTTATTCCTAGAAAATTTAGTACCGAATCTAAATGTGAATCGGCAAAATCGGCGTCAAAAATTATGATACATTGACTAGCTGGATTTGAAAGTGAAATCTCTATGCCTGGAAAAATTTTTACGACTTTATCAAACTCTGAGCTGGCAATAAAGTCCTGATTTAATTCCTCGGCAACTGTCCTAAGAAGTTTGACGAAATGGACATCGTGGTGGTCAGTAATAGCCACTGCATTCAGTCCAGCGGTTCTCATCTTTTCTAAGTATTCTTTACAAAACTGAACTCTATCCTTTATAATTTTTTCCTTCAATTCCTCCGTCAGAGTAAGAATTTCTTCGGAACTTATGCCGAATCTATCGCCAGTCCAGTTCTTGTCTCGCGGGGTGTGTACTTGAAAATCGCATTTGTAAAAATGTGCACCTTTATCCATTGTTACTGTTTTATTCGGTTCTTAGTTTTTAAATGTGATGGCTTTTGCTATTGAGATTTCAATCATTTCATTCACCGCCTCTGTAATTTTTTCGTTTAGTTCGCTCGCCATGGCGTATGGATCTCTGAACTCTGCGAAGGCCCATCTTCCATGCTGGCCGGTATTATTAACTCCAGATACCCAATTATTTTCGGTGGTGGCTTTTTTGTCCTTGGCGTCTTCACCCCGATAACCCTTTATTTCCACGATCAGATATAAAAGGTCGTCTTCACCTCTTCCATCATCTATAAGTAAAATGAAGTCGGGAATGTATTTTCTTGGCTCCGAACCAAAAAGGTAAGGCACTTCTAATCCAAGGTTGTGGTTTTTCACATAAGCTTTTACCAACGGATGTTTTTCAACCACCCGGCAAAATTCTGCTTCCCAATCGCTGTCGAATATCAGGTAATTAATATGGCATTTATCAGGATCGGTTTCCCACCGCTCCGTTCTTGAAGTTGTAAATTTTACGTGGCTGGTAGAACCAACCGGATTATAAGGGTCCAGTAAAACTTCAATGGGGCGTTTATCAGCAAATGCTCTTGTGATGCCGGCAACAATTCTTTCAGCAGCCATGTCTGCTATCATTCTATACTGCAACTGTGCAGGGTAAGTACTGCTTTTGCAAATAAGATAATTGTCTATCCAATGTTTGGCGATGCGTTTCATCTGTCCGAACAGATTTAACTGCACATCTTCACCTGAGCCTCGCCATTTATTGTAGAGAATGTGTTTGGTCAGCTCATAAAGGATGGTTGAAGGCCGCATATCGCCCGTGTGTTTCAGGTTTAGGTCAACCCGCTCGCCAATAATACCGGAATTCTGCGTCTCGGTAGCTCCTATTAATTCAGGAGTTAGTTCTAATATGGAATCTTCATTGAAATTTGCTTCCAGTCTTTCTTCCGGTAATTGCACCCGGTAACCTACCACGTGTGGAAAAGTTATTTCAAGATGATCCCGTTCGGGCCGCATCGCTTTTACCAATATGGTTTCACGTGGCTTCTGCGGCGGAGCTACTACCGGCTTGGCATTGAAGTCGAATGGAATACCCAATACATCCGCATATTCGGTGTTGAAAAATCCATCTTCATTAAGCTCATATGACTGTCTTCTCAATGCACGGCCGATCACCTGCTCACACAGCAACTGAGTACCAAACGCACGCACGCCTAATACGTGTGTAACGGTGTTCACATCCCATCCTTC
>JBIQMB010000597.1:0-2481 GCA_044463745.1 Chitinophagaceae bacterium
CTGATCATACAATTTGCCCTGGCCATTTGATGAGGGATCTCCAAAATGGTCGGTGTAATAATTTTCACCCCAGATGCCTATAAAGCCCATCTGCAAAACGGCGATCACATCTGCATTATCCATGAAAATGGGTTTCAATTGCTGAATATGATTCAGAACAATTTCCTTAGAAGCATCTCCATACGGCGCACAGATAAACTCTTCGGGGCAATCTCCTGCATGTGTATCAATGGTGTATGTAAACCGGGGTATCAGTTTCACACCGGCTTGCCGGGCTATATCAAAATCGGTTTTGATCTTATTGAGCAGATCGGTTGACAAAGGCTTATCGGTAAACCCTTTAAGCACATAGTAACGAAAAACAAGGCTGCTGTATATTTTATAATTTCCCCCGGCCGCTTGTTGCAGTTGTCTTTGTTTTTTTAATTCATCCACATTTAAGGGCGTGTAATTATCGGCCATGGTTTCAGAGTAAGTATAAAACCCACGTTCCGGATTGGCGAAATCTTCCACGCTTTCTTTATAGAAAACCGTATCAGCCGGAGGATAATTATAGAGAACCGGTTTTTCAACCTTATCGCAACGGAGGCTCAGGAAAGGCAAAGAAACAAACAGGATAAAAAGAAGCCGGTTGCAATGTTTTCCAATATTTTTCATTATGTTTTTTTATTAAATCTTAGCGTTCAGATCGATTATTCATCCATGTCAATACGAATGGCGGGGCTGCCGCTATCGGGTATATACCCTACTTCAGCACTCCAGTCGCTTTTGGTAAGGATAATGCCTACCCTAAGTGCCTTACCGGTCATGCCTTTCAGTTTTGTCCTTTCCAATCTGCCTTCCACCTTCGTCAGTCCTCCTTCTCTTTTTACCGTTCCCAATTCATAAGGTTCTGAAACAGACACATCATCCCAGCTCCAGCCCTGGCCGGGGCCTACATGATAAAAAACATCAGCCCAGGCATCGGCTCCGCCAAGTATCTGACCTTCTATTAATACATCGGATCCATTACCCGGAAAATTTCCGGACAAATCGTAGCCCGTAGCCGGATTATCATCAGTATCCAGATAAAAGTCAAAGACATCATTGTCGGCGATGGTTCTTGTCATTTCAAAATAAAAATAAACAGAGGAGCCGTCATAATCGAATTTGGCTAAGCGCACGGCATTGCCTGCATTGGCAGAAACAAAAACGTATTTATCTACCTCCGCCCAGTCGTCAAAAGAATTATCATCGAGCTCCACCGGCGATGATTTGGATATCCTTAAAACCGTTGAACCTTCTAACACTTTGCCCGATTTGGTTGTCACATACAATGTGGGTACGTATTTGCCTTTGCCTTCATAACTATGTGTGGGGCTTTCTTCGGTGGAAGTGGTGCCATCTCCAAAGTCCCATTTATACGAAACCCCACCCTGTGTCTGGTTTTCAAATTTGACCGTATAGCCATCCACCACTGTTTTGAAGATAACATCTATCTCCGGACGGGGATCTATATTTTCTTTGCGGCATGATATGAACAGGAGCAGCAAGCTAACCCCTATCATGCCTTTTATAAATAATTTATTTTTCATGACTTAATATTTTGGTTATGGATTCTGTACTACTAATTTGTTGGTTTCTACCTCGTCAATAGGAATAAAATACAGGATCTTAGGGTCCTGCCATTCGATTAGGGTGTTGGGATAATTCACCGGTTTTGTTGCCGGATTAATATCCGTTTCTTTTAGGCCGGGTATATGGTATCCCCAATACGTCCTGTTCAGGTTGAGCTTGTTCCGAAAAAGATCGAAAGTTCGGTGACCTTCAAATGCGAGCTCCATCCTTCTTTCTCTCAATACCGTCTGCAACAGCGTCAAGCCTGATGGAACAACGCCATTGAACAATGCGCCTTGCAATCCACGGTTTTTTCTGATTTCGTCCAAATCTTTCAGGGCATTGGGTTGATCTCCTTTCTTGGCATAAGCCTCGGCCCTGTTAAGATACATCTCGGCCAGGCGGAATAATATCGGCGAACTTAAGGTTGGGCTTCCATCCTGAAACGAAAATTTAGAGATGTAATAAATATCAATGCCATTGAGGGTTTCAATATCTCCATCATCATCATACAATGGAATGATGTAGCTGTTTCGCACGTCTTCGGGATGGTCACTCATCAGATCACGCAATGGTTGAGAAGCGAATTCTTCTCCCCATCCGGAATTGCCGTCTGAATAAATCATGGATGCAATGGAACCAAATTTTCCGTAATCTTCCCGACTGGTAAATCCGGCACAGAAAATTGTTTCACGCGCCGATTTTGCATTTGCGAACAAGTTGGGATATCCGGCTGCATCCTCCAGTGCATACCGACCCGAGTTGATAACCATATCCGAATAATAAATCGTGCTGTCATTATCAGCTTTATACAGATACAACCGCGATAGCAAAGCATAAGCTGCTTCTTTGGACGCATAAGTATTTCCCCTGGGTTGGTTCATT
>JBIQMB010000598.1:0-2478 GCA_044463745.1 Chitinophagaceae bacterium
TCATTTTCCATATCTGAATATTTTATTTTTTAAAGGTTGATTTTATAATGTACGAATGATTTCGGCTGTTCCATCCGGGTCTTCCATAGGGATCAGGTGGCCTGCATTTTTTATTTTTCTGATTTCAGCATGGGGTAATGCAGCCATCACCCGATCATGAATGACCTCTTTAGTCATTACAGGGTCGTCGTCGGAAGCAACGACTACGATAGGAACACGAACCTTAGGAATGTCGTCTGTTATGGGGCTATTCATGCCTTCTTCAATCCACCATTTCCAGGTTTTTTCTTCTATCTGAAGTTGCGTATTTACAGCGACATCAAATTTTTCCTTGTCCAATTTTATCCGGGTCACCTTGCGTACCGTATTTTCAGCTTCCTCCCTGGTATGGTTCAGCATTCTCTTCTTTTCATCATCCGGCATGGGCTCTGTTCCTGGAGGAGAAGGAGCTATAAGTATTAATTTTGAAACCCGGTTTCCGGTATCCATTGCCGCTGCTTTCAATGCAATTTTTCCTCCCATAGAATGACCCACAAGTATGCAATTGCCGGCCTTCTTTTTATCTATTTCATCGAGTACAAACTGCGCAAAGTTTTCAATCTTTCGCACGGGTAGCGCGTCGGTGTTCCCAAACCCCGGAAGGTTTAATGCTATGCAATTAAAAGAGCCGGATAGTTTTTCTATCATCCATTTCCAACTCTCTGCAGCTCCGCCAAAATAGTGGAGCAATACAATATTTATTTCTTTGTTTTTCATACTGATATTTTAATTAACCAAATGCGGTTGATACTGATCCACCATCTATTCGGTAATTGCTGCCTGTAATGTATGATGCCAACTCTGAGCATAAGAAGGTAATCGTTGCCGCTACTTCTTCTGGTTTTCCTCTTCTGTCAACAACAATGTTGGGACGGTCACTCACCAGGAAGTTCTGAATAGCCTGGTTTTTGGATGTGCCATCCTCCTTCGCTTTTTCGTCCATCATGGCATCGGTCATCGGTGTAGCTATATAAGCCGGCGACACGCAGTTTATCATAACCCCCTGCGGAGAGTAAGCTCTGGATAAACATTTGGTGAGGTTGATAACGCCAGCCTTACTCGCATTGTAGGGGCTTTCTTCAATATAAGGTTGCAGCGCATTTTCGGATGCTATCAGCACAATCCGACCCCATTTTTTATCAAGCATATGAGGGAGGAATGCACGGCAGGCCCGTACGCCACTCATTAAATCTACGTCGATGGATTCCCACCAGTCATCATCGGTCAATTTTAAGAAATCACCGGCTGCACCTCTGATTCCTGCACAGTGAACCAGTATATCTGCTCCTCCAAATTTGTTTGTGCAAAATTGTTCCAGTTTTAATACCTCATCATTTATTTTGAGATCGGCTGTGTAAAATTCAATTTTGTTTTCATTCTTGGTTTCTGATTTAATTTGCTCGGCAGCAGCTTTTAATTCTTCGTCTGTTTTATCACTCATAACGAGGTTAACGCCTTCGCGCGCCAGGTATCTTGCCGTAGCAAATCCGATTCCTGAATCAGCGCCGGTTACCACGGCAGTCTTTCCATTGATAGATAAGTTCATATTTTTTGTCTTTTTATTCTTAAGCAACCTTTCACCGGAAATCTCTATGTAGATTTCATGCCACTGGCATAGCTTTTTTAAAAAAAAACTGAGGTGGCTTCGTCCATTCTGTTAGCGGGAAAGGGTTTTTATTTACACTTTTTAATGACTCAAAAAGACTGCCAACATTTGATTTATTTTTTATTTGTTGTACATGTTGGCATAAAAGTTGGATGATGAATAGGCGTTGATGGAAACACGTAAACGGTTTAACCGGCTTGTTTCCCAATCACCGGAACCTGATATAATTCATGAAACAGTGAGCATCAGAGAATCCGGGTATTTTTTTAAAACATTAATCTTAAAAATTTTAATTCATGAAAAAGTTGAAAACAGGCTTTATGAGCGTTTTGGTTTTATGTGCGGCGTTAATTGTTGGCGTTTCTTGTAACAATAATTCGGATAACAATGCAGCAGGAACCAATGATACGACCGTCAATGCTGATCAGTTAAAAGATAGTATCAATAAACAAACGGCTGAGGTAAAGAATACCTGGAACGAAAAAACAAATGACCTTGATAATAAGATAGATGAATGGCAAAAACAAATTGATTCATTCACCGGTAAGCAAAAAGTGGAAGCCCAAAAGAAACTTGATTCGCTCAAAGTACAACGAGACAGACTGAAGGATGATATCCAGAAAGCATCTGATCAGGCAGGAGATAAATGGGATGAGATGAAAAATGACATCAATAAGAAGTTTGATACTTTATCAGCAAAAGTTGATTCCATTTTCAGGAAATAAAATTTTCATTGAGACAAAAAGGTGCAGAATTCAGTAATGATTTCTGCATTTTTTTTATTCAGTAAAGACATTAGAGAACCAAAACCAAACTATCAGATCGGATCCCTC
>JBIQMB010000599.1:0-2468 GCA_044463745.1 Chitinophagaceae bacterium
ATGGCAAGGTTTTCAACTGCTATACGCTGCGTAAGGTGCAGTTGTTTCCCATGCGCGAAGGAACTTTCACCATATCTCCTCTAAAATCAAACAACCGGGTAAGTTTTATAAAGTTCGAAAAAGGTGAGAGACAAAACGCTGATCCTTTTATGCAACTGCTGCAAGACATCGGCGCCCAGAGCTTTTCATCAGGACAGAGCGTGGAAGAAGAGTTAGCCCTTAACAGTAACAGCCTGACCATTCATGTAAAACCATTACCGGAGGAAAATAAACCGGATGATTTCAGAGGTGCGGTTGGAAACTTCTCATTGCAATGCTCCCTCGACAACGAAGAATTAACCACGGATGATGCCGGAAATCTTTTACTCACCATTTCAGGATCAGGCAATATGCCCTTGGTGAACGCACCGGAAATCAAATGGCCAAAGGGATTGGATGTGTACGATGCCAGGATGAAAGAGCAATTGGATTACCAGCAAGTACCGGTTTCCGGACATAAGGTTTTTAATATTCCATTTACAATAAGCAAGGCGGGTAATTATAGCTTGGCGCCTATTCATTTTAGCTGGTTTAATCCCGTGTCAGGAAAATATGAATCAACAAAAACAGAACCAATCAACTTCAAAGTATTGCAAGGCAAGATGATACATACCGCCCGGAAAATAGCGCAATCTCCCAAAGGATTTTTATCGGTTTATGGTGCCGAAATTTTGGGAGGGCTTCTCCTCATCGGCGGACTCATCGTTTTATTGATCTACGTATTTTTTCGTAAAAAGCATAAGGAGACTGAACTGGAATCGCTTGTAAAACTGGATGATCTAAAGAACCGGCAGGAAGTAGAAGAGACAGTGATACCCGGCAACCCACTTATGACTGCACATGAAAAACTGAAGGCAGATAATGCAGATGCCTTTTACCGTGAGCTGGATACCTGCCTGAAAAAATATCTTTCTTCTAAATTAAAAATTCCCATTCATGAGCTATCCAATGAAAGCATTCATGACAAAATGGACCAGTGTAATGTGGGCATAGGTACATCCAGATTATTCGATACCCTTGTGCGTGAAATTCAATTAGGGCTCTACGCTAAAAATTCACACCAGGGGCAGATGATGTATCTCTACGAAAAGGCGTCAGAATTGGTAGCTTTGCTGGATAAGCAAATTTGTAACCCGTCATGAACAACAGGCAAATCTTTTTAACGCACATAGGCCAGACCTCAACCGAACCACTCCAAATTGAAATTGTAAAAGCCAAAGGAAATTATCTTTATGATGCGGAGGGGAAGGAATATCTGGATTTGATTGGCGGCATCAGCGTAAGCAACACCGGACACGGAAACCGCCAGGTAATAAAAGCAATTAAACAACAGGCTGATGCATATCTTCATGTAATGGTAAACGGTGAACTGGTGCTTAGTCCGCAAACAGCCTATGCCAGGCTTCTGACCGATCATTTGCCTGACTCCCTCAATTCTGTTTTCTATACCGCATCCGGCTCAGAGGCTACTGAAGGAGCGATGAAATTGGCCAAGCGATATACAGGGCGTACGAAAATAGCTGCCTTTAAGAACAGTTACCATGGCAGCACCCAAGGTTCACTTAGCATTATGGGCGACGAATATTGGCGCAATGCTTTTCGTCCGCTGCTTCCCGGCATTCTGCACCTGGAGTATAATAACTTCGATAGCCTCCATTCTATTGACGCTGAAACAGCATGCGTAATAGCGGAAACCATTCAGGCTGAAGCAGGCGTGATTGTGCCGGACAAAGAATGGATGCAGGCATTGCGAAACAGATGTACCGAGATGGGTGCGCTGTTGGTATTGGACGAAATACAATGTGGGTTTGGAAGAAATGGAAGCTTGTTTGCTTTTGAACAATTTGATATCGTGCCCGACATTTTATTATTAGGAAAAGCACTGGGCGGAGGGATGCCTTTGGGAGCATTTATTGCTGATAAAATGATCATGGATTCACTTACAAATAATCCGGTCTTAGGCCACATGAACACCTTTGGCGGTCACCCGGTTTGCTGCGCTGCCGGCAAGGCATCCATGGAGTTTTTGCTGAAAAAGAATCTGATAAAAAAATCCTTAAAAAAGGAATCACTGTTTTTGAAAAACCTGCGGAACATCCCTACCATCAAAAGTATCAGAAGTAAAGGACTGATGATTGCTATCGAATTTGAATCCGCTGAAATAAACAAGAAAGTTATCAACCGTCTATTAGCTGAAGGCGTTTTTACGGATTGGTTTTTGTTCGCTCCCCAATGTTTGCGTATTGTGCCACCTCTTACGATTTCTTCCTCAGAAATTAAGCACGCTTGTGAAGCCATTCGGCATGCAGCGGCTGAGATTTAATTATATTAGCACAAAAAGAAAGTGAAAACGATACTGATTGCCGGAGGTTCTGGAAACATTGGAAGCCATCTTATTCCTATTTTACAAAAGAGCGGACATCGGGTTA
>JBIQMB010000600.1:0-2464 GCA_044463745.1 Chitinophagaceae bacterium
CAGGCTTAGGCAGATAATTTCTTTCCTGTCGTCCGGTTCTATTGGATTTTTCTGCTTAAGCAATTCTTTCAAACCTGTCTCGTTCTCTCCATTTCTAACCTTTTTTAGAAATACACTTTTTCGATGGTTGAAAGCGTGAAGTTAAGATTAATTATAAATGCAATGATAACCTAAATTCACCATTCCAACACCTATTTGGCAAGGCGTACCGGCGCACCCTTATCTGTGTTGCTCCCTTTTGATTGCCAAAGTATCGGATAAGATTTTTGTTTGCGAAAAAAACAATTTCAAAAATCAGTTCTGGAATTAATTGATAAAAAAGTTTTATTTTTAAAATTAAATTGACTGTTCTATGGCCAATAAAGCAACGACTTCTCTCCCCGGTAAAAACGGATTATTTCGTACTTTTTTGAAATCGCACGAAACCTGTACGCAGCGTCCGCATTACCACCCAAGTTATGAAATGAATTTCGTTTTAAAGGGTGAAGGAACCCGTTATGTTGGTAACCATAGAGATTATTTTGAAGAAGGAGATTTGATATTGTTGGCGCCCGATATACCGCACAACTGGATGAGCAAACAACAGAAAGCTGAAGAATATTCCTCTCTGGTTATGCAATGGGATGAGAACTTTATGGGTTCTGATTGGCAGCATTCGCCGGAGTTCAGCCATATAAGCAGATTGTTAGCCCAGTCGGTTAAAGGAATTGTTTTTGATAAAAGTATGGGTAAAGAAATTGAGCGATACAAGGATCGTTTATTAAACCTGCCGCCTTTTGAAAAAATTATTCTTCTGCTTCAAATACTGAACGACTTTTCAAAGTCGGATGAATATAAATTTCTTTCTGAGGATGGGTTTCAAACGCGGCAAAACACCCGCAATTCAAGGATCAAAACAGTGATGGAATTCATTGATGAACACTATTCTGAAAAGATAACCCTGAAGATGGTGGCCTCACTGGTAAATATGAGTGAGGGGGCTTTTTCAAGATATTTTAGCCAGACTTATAAGAAGCCTTTCTTCTCATATCTGAACGAATACCGGATTAATCAGTCTTACCGTTTGCTGGAAGAAACGGATCTGCGCATAAATGAAATCGGTTACGCCTGCGGATATGATTGTCTTCAGTTTTTTTACAGACAGTTTATGAAATACACCAATTGTGCTCCGCTGGATTATCGCAAGAAATTCAGTATTCAGTAATGAGGATTACGAATGGTTACTCTTTTTTTATTAGGAAACAGATTTCATCCTACTCCTGATTACTTACAGTCAGTACCAAAAGCCTATCATAAATATAAAAATCGGTTTGCGCACTCAATATGCGCTGAAGACCATCAGGAAATCTGTAATTTTGTATGTTTAAATTTAAGTAGATGGCCGAAGATTTGATCGTTTCAAAGGGAACCAAAGAAGAACAATACAGGGCACTATTGCCGCAGATTAAAGCAATTATAGAAGGAGAATCTGATTTGATAGCGAATCTGGGGAATATTGCAGCAGCCCTGAAGGAGCAGTTTGGATGGCTTTGGGTTGGGTTTTATCTAATAAAGGATGATGAGTTGGTTCTTGGACCGTTTCAGGGGCCGATTGCCTGCACCCGCATTCGGAAAGGCCGGGGAGTTTGCGGAACCAGTTGGGATCAGAAAAAAACTTTCATTGTTCCGGATGTAAATAAATTTCCGGGGCATATATTTTGTAGTAGTATTTCTGCATCCGAAATCGTTATACCCATCATCAGAAATGGAGAGGTAAAAGGGGTTATGGATGTGGATGATACCGAATTGGATCATTTTGACGAAACGGATAAAAGGTTTCTGGAAGAAATTGTTAGCTGGATCGAAATGTAAATCGGTTTTTTGCTGAAGCAATTTTATAGTCAGTATTTTAAGATAAGACGAAATAGTAATGATTATTCACGATATAGTACCTACTGAAACGAGAGACGTTGAACACCCCAAACCGCCGTTGTTGTTGAGCATATTCTCAATGAAATGCCCGCGATGCAGGCGTGGGCCTGTGTTCAGGCATAAAAACCCTTATAAAAAACTAAGCGGAAATTATATGCTGGATACTTATGATGATTGTGTTTGTTGCGGACAAATGTATCGTATCGAACCGGGATTTTGGCTCGGAACCAGCTACGTTAGTTACGGCATTATGGTACTTGTGAGCGTGGTTACCTTCTTGCTTTGGTGGCTGTTTGTGGGCATTTGGCCCGAAGACTGGCGGCTTGTAGGTTGGCTGATTTTTAATTCGGCGCTCATCATTTCCCTTCAACCTTATGTCATGAGGCTTAGCCGTATCATTTTTCTTTATCTGATTATTAAATATGACCCGAAGTATGATCAGCGGCCACCGAAAAGGATACTTTGATTCACCTGTTCTCGTCCAAAGGACAGGTCAGAGTGAATGGCTGGGATGATTGTTTCTTCTTAATTTCTTTCAAACGCTGTCGGGTTC
>JBIQMB010000601.1:0-2463 GCA_044463745.1 Chitinophagaceae bacterium
GCAGATGGGGATGTGAAAGTGAAATTGATACCGATGCTTGATGAACTGATAAATGATGATGAAAAGAGGAAAGAATTGGAGCGGAATATTTTGAGCGGTGCAAAAACGGATGCTGATTTCATCATAGCAGATACAATCTTAAAAAATATAAATGCCTGAATGAAAGAATACGGTAACATATCAAATGTGTACTTCATCGGAATCGGCGGCATAGGCATGAGCGCCCTGGCAAGGTATTTCTTACAGTCGGGTGCCAAAGTGAGCGGTTATGACCGGGCACCTTCATATATAACTGAAAAGCTGGAAAAAGAAGGAGCCGCTATTCACTTTGAAGATAATGTGGCTTTGATAGATAAAGATGCAGGGCTTGTTGTGTACACACCGGCCGTCCCCTCTTCTCACTCCGAATTAATATGGTATAAAGAGCATCAGTATAACCTGAAGAAGAGAAGTGAGGTATTGGCAGACCTAACGAAAGAAGGATACAATATCTGCATCGCCGGCACACATGGCAAGACCACCATGAGCGTGATGACAGCTCATTTGCTGCGTGCTACCGGATTCGGATGCCAGGCATTTTTAGGAGGCATTTCATCTAATTACGAAACCAATTACTGGAGCAGTGACAATAATGTAAATGTGATAGAAGCCGACGAATATGACCGTAGTTTCCTGAAGCTTCGCCCTGATGTTGCCCTGATTTCTGCCATGTCGCCGGATCATCTTGATATATATGGGAGTGTAGAGAACATGCGAAATGCATTTTACGAATTTGCCGGTCTGCTTGATAAAGACAAAGGATTATTGCTGACCCGTTACGGCCTTAAAATAGAAGGAAAAGAACCTGCGCAGCGCATCAGATATTCCTTACAAAATAGTTCGGCAGATGTGTATGCGCAGAATGTTTTAATGAAGGAAGGTGAGTATTTATTTGACATACAGGGACAGGGGTGGAGATTGGAAGATCTTCATCTCAAAATGGGAGGCATGCACAATGTGGAAAATTTGGTGGCGGCTGTGGCCATTGCCAATCACCTGAAGATAGACCGGGAATTGATTAGAAAAGCTGTAAAGGAATTTAAGGGAGTACATCGTCGGTTTGAGTATATCATTGATCGCGATGAAGCCCTGACCTCGGAGAACAATGTGATCTATATAGATGATTATGCTCATCATCCGGAAGAGTTGCAAGCCTTGCTACAAGGAGCTCGTAGTTTGTTTAATAACAGGTGGATAACGGTTATCTTTCAGCCCCATCTGTACTCGCGCACCCGCGATCTGTATAAAGATTTTGCATCCGCATTATCGATTGCCAATACGGTTATTCTAATGCCTGTTTATCCGGCCAGGGAGTTGCCCATTGAAGGCATTACATCCGAAATTATAAAGAATGAAATTAAGAGAAGCAGGGTGATGATTAAGGATGCTGATGAAATAAAGACATGGTTAAAAAATGAATACCTGCCATCCCTGTACAAAAGTATGGATGGCCATGTACTGATCACTGCAGGGGCGGGAAACATTGATAAGCTGGTTAACCCTATTAAAAATATTTTAAAAGGTAATTAAGCATATGACCGAACAGAAGAAATATCATATCCCCAGGTTGGTGAAACTGATTACAGCGATGGTTGTAGTTGCGGGTGTATTGATCCTGTCTGTCTCGGCCATTGGCAATAAAGAAAAGGAAAAAGTAAACGAGATTCAGGTGTCCATTCAAAATGAAGAAGGACAGGCCTTCATCACCAGAGAAAAAGTGATGGAATTACTATCCAAAGCCGCCGGCAAGAACATCAAAAATCAATCGGTAGGTTCTTTGGACCTGGCCAAAATAGAACAACAGCTTGAAAAGTTTGATTGGATTAAAAACGCTGACATGTACATCGATAACCGCAATACGCTGCGGATAAGTATAGAGCAGGAGGTGCCGGTTGCCAGGGTGTTTTCGACCTCGGGTGGTTCCTTTTATTTATCCGACGAAGGTGCTGTGTTATCTATGAATAACCCGGTGATTGTAAGGGTTCCAGTATTTACCGGCTATGCGGCCAATATTCATAAGCTGAAATCAAAGGACAGTTTGTTTTTGCACGATATCGGGAAGTTATCGAAATACATCCGCTCAAACGATTTTTGGATGTCGCAGATTGACCAGATTGATATGGACGCTTCGGGAAAGCTGGATATGATACCCAAACTGGGCAACCACATCGTTCGGTTTGGATATCCTGAAAATATAGAACAGAAATTTTCCAATCTACTTGCTTTCTACAAACAAGTGGCAGTGAAGACAGGCTGGAATAAATATTCTGTAATCAATGTACAGTACGAGGGACAGATTGTGGCTGAAAGAAGAAATGCAGCCGAGATAAAATCGGATTCACTGGCGGCCATCCGCATCATGAAGGATATTATCGCCAAAGCCAGAAAGAATGCTGATGACAGCACCATTATCCAGCTTCCGGA
>JBIQMB010000602.1:0-2451 GCA_044463745.1 Chitinophagaceae bacterium
ATTTGATATCGGATCGCAGGACGACTTACCGCGGCTCATTGTATTAAGGAAGATAAGAGACTAAGTCGCAAGGTTCCCTTGGCAGATTTCTCATTCAACATCATACACCAATTCTATTTCAATAACCGAAAAATAAACCAAATGAAAAAAATCTTACTCATCACGCTGCTATTTATAACCTATGAAGGTTTTGCACAGGCTACGAGCCAGAATTACCTGAAGAACCATAAAATAAAGGAGCAGGTGAAATCTTACAAAGCGGTTTCTCATTACGACTTTGAGAATGTAGACTCCCTGATACAGGCCATCAGGAACAACAGAAAAATCAACAATCCCGACCGCATCAGGATGTTCGACAAAATGGGTAACCAGGTTGAATACAAGGGGTATGGATGGGATGGACAATTAGCTGCCCGAACCATCTCAAAATTCAATAACGAGGGCAACATGGTTGATGAAAGCAACTACGATGGAGACGGCAATCTGAACGATAAACAAACCTATGAGTACAATAAAGAAGGAAAGCCGGTCAGGGAAAATTATTATAATTCATCCGGCGATCTGACGGCATATTACACCAATAAATATGACGCTAACGGAAATATGATTGAACGCAGTCAACACCGTGATGATGGAGGTGTGGATTGGACGAAGAAATACAAATATGATTCGCATGGAAATCCGACAGAATTCATAGAAACCAATGCAGCAGGGAAAACCGATTACCATGACAAAGTGGTTTATACCTATTATGCAAACGGCAAAATGAAAGAGGTCAATCAGCAGGTAATATCCGGGTCACAGTCCGGAAAACTGATAATCCGGTACGATGAAAAAGGAAATAAAAAAGAGGAAGAAGCATTTACGGAAGACAATCAGCGGATCGGTAAACGTACGTATAAGTACAATGACAGGGGATTGTTAGAAGAGGAAGCAACCTACGCCCCTGATGGATCGCTGGCGATGAAGGTGGTACAGAAATATGACTCCATAGGAAATAAAACTGAGGCCACCGTGTATGGTGCGGGGAATGTAAAAGAACGCCAAACCCTGTATCAATATGATTATGATCATCATGGAAACTGGATTTTGAAAATTGAGATTTCAGACAATGAACGATATGCGATTGACCAGCGGGAGATTGAGTATTACAAAGACTGAACAGGGTCAAATCGAGGGTCATACCACAGAGGAATGATTTCTTAAATCCCCTGCCCCTACCCTTCTTTAGTCTCCATCAGGTCTTTTTATAATCCAGAAATTAATTAACCCGTATGGTATAACTTCGGCCGCAAAAAAGACATGCATTGTACGAGTGATATTTTATTGGTAAGTCCGACGGGCTTTGGATTTAATGCTGAAACAGCCGTGACCAATACCTTTCAAAATGAAACTAAAATAGAGCAGGAAATTTTACGCGAAAAAGTTTTGGGTGAGTTCAGCGCCTTTGCTGAAGAATTACAATCAAATGGAATCCGTGTCAATGTAATTAAGGATACCCCTACACCGGTAAAACCGGATGCCGTTTTTCCCAACAACTGGGTTTCATTTCATGCAGATGGCACAGTTATTATATATCCGATGTGCACGCCCAACCGCCGGCTTGAAAAGCGACAGGAGATACTGGAGGAGTTGAAAAGTAAATACCGCTTTGAGCGAATGATTGATCTGTCACATTATGAGGAAGATGAAAAATTTCTGGAAGGCACCGGTAGTATGGTATTCGATCATACAAACCGAACCGCTTATGCCTGCTTGTCGCCTCGCACAGATAAAGATATATTTATCGAAGTATGCAAAATAATCGGCTACCGACCGGTTTACTTTTATGCCTATGCAGATGGAGCTGAAATCTACCATACCAATGTAATGATGAACGTAGGGTCCGGCTTCGCGGTGATTTGTCTGGATAGTATCACCGATCAGACAGAAAGAAGTAGTGTTTTAGCGGCTTTGCAAGAAGGGGGAAATGAAGTGGTGGATATCACCATTGATCAGATGAAAAACTTTGCGGGGAATATGCTTTGCCTGCGATCAGTGCAAGGAACGAATCTCCTGGCATTATCGCAAAGCGCCTATGATACATTAACGGCCGATCAAAAGAAAGTGCTGGAAAAATATGTTGTTCTTCTTCCGCTGAACGTACACACCATCGAAACTGTGGGTGGAGGAAGTGTCAGATGCATGATCGCAGAGATTTTTTCAGAACGTCTGAAATAATACAGAACCGCAAGATTTTACAAGGATAAAGAGAATGCGGCTAA
The DNA here is from genome assembly GCA_044463745.1 of Chitinophagaceae bacterium. Taxonomy (GTDB): domain Bacteria; phylum Bacteroidota; class Bacteroidia; order Chitinophagales; family Chitinophagaceae; genus Ginsengibacter. The sequence continues at coordinate 2,265 of JBIQMB010000602.1, forward strand.
AGCTATACCCTGATATGCTTTCAAAGAGGGTGAGCAAAAACCTGACAGGTGGGGATGAAGATAACCGAGACGCTTGCGCCTGCATCAACCAGGAGAGTCTCACAATTACAACCGTCATCCATTGTCGGCTGGGGACCTGTTCGCCGTGGCGAATTTCTCGACTCGCCTTATTCATCCTTCATGTAGT
>JBIQMB010000603.1:0-2436 GCA_044463745.1 Chitinophagaceae bacterium
ATGCAAATGACGTGTTGGATGCAATTGATAAAGCTTATACCGGAAATGGTGATGACGCACAGATCACAGCCTTTGAAGTCAGGAACCCGTGGGCTCAACTTGCCAGAAATAATGCTCAACTTCTTTTAGACGTGTGGTTGAGTTCCTATTTTGTAAATGCAACAAATGGAGTAACATATGGCGTGTTCGATCCGAGATTACCTCAAATCACCAATCCTACGGAGGCAGGAATCTATGCAGGCGTTTCATATCCCGCAGGCCAGTACAGGGGTACTCCTAATGGAGCAGGATTTCAAGGTGTTAGAAATACAGATCACGTACAAACATATCTGGTAGAAGGGAAATGGTATTCGAGTACAGAATCACCGCTTTTGGTAATGACCAACTCCGAAGTGAGGTTTACAGAAGCTGAAGCAGCTCTGAGGGCTAATTTGCGCGACCGTGCCTATAGTGCCTATCTTGCAGGAATTAGGGCGAGTATGGAAAAACTGAATGTAGCAGCGGCCGATATAAACACCTATCTTTCAAATCCGGCTGTTGGAGTAGGTAAAGACAATCTTACCTTAAAACTGATCATGAAAGAAAAGTATGTAGCGACTTTTTTACTACCTGTAACCTGGACAGACATGCGCAGATTTGATTATGATTATAAAGATTTTAAAATGCCTGTTGGTGCAACATTGCCAACATTTATCAGGCGCGCGGATTACCCTAATACAGAAACCAGCCGTAACGGTGCCAATGTGCCCGCTTACGAAAGAACAGATCATCTATGGTGGGATCAATAATGGGCATCGCTATTGTAAATATTTTAAAATAATTGAGAAAGGTTGTCTGCCACAGGCAACCTTTCATTTTTTGACAAACCTGTATTATGAAAACCGGATTTTTTTTGATTTTAATTTGTTTTTTACCTGCACTGGGCAGTGGAGCTTTGGCTCAGTCTCTCACCCTTCGTTCGGTAACTTCTTATCCCTTTATTTCTGAATTAACATCTTCAGATAAAGGCTCACGGATAGCCATATCTGTAAATGAGCAGGGGAGGAGGAATATTTATGTGGCAGAGGGGTCTTCATTCGAATTCCGCAAACTCACCTCCTATGATGAAGATGAAGGAATAGAACTGACCAACATTTCTATTTCTTCTGACGGAAAATGGGTGGTTTATGTACGGGGAGGAGATCATGGTGCCTTCGATGAAACGGTTTTGAGAAATCCTGCCTCTCTCGTCTCTGTACCAAAAATTGAAATTTTCAGTATTCCTTTTTCAGGAGGCGAACCTGTATTACTGGCTGAAGGAGATGAGCCTCAGTTTAGTCCTGACAATAAAGAAATTGTCTTTATCAAAAACCGGCAGCCATGGCGCGTGCCTGTGGATGGTTCCGCTCAGGCAACGCGGATGTTTCAAGCCAGGGGATCCGTCAGTTTTTTGCAGCCATCGCCGGATGGTAAAAAATGGTTGTTCGTTTCATCGAGGGGATCACATTCTTTTATCGGAATTTTTTCAGAAGATAAAAACACCCTGCTATGGATCGATCCTGTGTTTGCAAGAGATCAGTCGCCGAAATGGTCTCCCGACGGGAAGCAAATTGTCTTTGTGAGGCGACCGGTTACCGGCGGAAAACCGGATTCATTAACAACACAAAAATTGGCTCCATGGTCGCTCCGGATAGCAGATGCTCAAACAGGTAAATCGAGGCAGCTCTGGGAGGCGCCTCGTACATTACAGGCTTCTGCACCTTATGGGCAAAAAGGATTTAATCTGCATTGGGCGGCTAAAGACCGGATTGTATTTCTTTCTTTTATGGACGGATGGCCGCATTTATATTCTATCCCTGCCTCGGGCGGGCAACCTATGTTGCTTACTCCGGGCAATTTTACTGTAGAGCAACCTGTGCTGAGCCCTGATAAAAACCGAATCGTTTTTGTTGTAAATACAGGTTCTGATAAGTGGGATTATGATCGGAGACATATAGCCGCAGTAAGTATTGACAAACCGAATATGGAAATGCTGACATCTGGCAGCGGTATAGAAAGCACACCTGTTTTTATCAATGAGGGTAGAGGGTTTGCAATGCTAAGTGTAACCGCCAGGAGACCGACCTTGCCTGCTGTTATGAATTTTGATGATAAGAAAATGAATTTGAAAGGAGAAAATCTGATTCCGTCCGATTTTCCGGCATCCTCTCTGGTTGTTCCCGAATCTGTTCAGTTCAAGGCACCTGACGGACAAACGGTTTACGGTCAGATTTTTAGGTCGAAAACCATGAAAGGGAAAAGCCCTGCAGTTTTATTTGTACATGGCGGGCCAAGAAGGCAAATGCTGCTTGGCTGGCATTACATGGATTACTATGCCAACACCTATGCCATTAATCAATACCTTGCCTCAAGGGGTTTTGTTGTTCTTTCTGTAAACTACCGGATGGGGGTGGGGTA
>JBIQMB010000604.1:0-2435 GCA_044463745.1 Chitinophagaceae bacterium
GGTTCAAATTGGCATTCAACAAAGCACCCACGGGTAAAAACAGTTATGATCAATACCTAAGTGATCCACAAAAGCCCGTTCCCTATACATCGGGAGTCCATTTTAGCCGCACAAGAGAGTACATGACAGATGATCAGCGATTTGCTTCGCGGCGGCCTGATGTGCTGACTTACGAAGGTCCGGTATTAACTGAAAACATCACTCTTGCAGGACCTGTTATAGCTGATCTGATGGTTTCACTTTCAACCACAGACGCCGATTTTGTGGTTAAACTGATTGATGTTTTTCCTGACGATTTTAAATACCCCGAAGAGGGTCAGGGAGACGAACTCTCTTATCCGATGGGGGGTTACCAAATGCTGGTGAGGGGAGAAATCATGCGGGGAAAATTCAGAAACAGTTTTGAGAATCCCGAAGCATTTACGCCCGGAAAAATTACCCAGGTAAAATGGACCTTGCCCGACGTGGCCCATACATTTAAAAAAGGCCACAAGATCATGATACAGATACAAAGTACCTGGTTTCCGCTGGCAGACCGGAATCCACAAAAATTCATGAATATTTACCGCGCTGATGACAGTGATTTCCAAAAAAGCATTATACGCATATATCATGATGCGGAAAATGCCTCTAAAATTATTTTACCCGTAATGAAATAAAATGAGAAAACTTATTCTGTTCTTTTTTCTTATACCACTCGCAGCCTGTTCTCAACAGCAGGCCAATTTTGTGAGATTGAACTATACCAAATCGGACACCTTGATTACCATGCGTGATGGTGTCAGATTGTACACCGTTATTTACAAACCCAAAGATACTTCAGTCCTTTATCCCATTTTAATGGAGAGAACACCGTACAGCGCAGGTCCGTATGGCCCTTATAATTTCAAAAGCTCTCTGGGGCCGGATGAAAATCTGATGAAAGGCGGATACATCTTTGTATATCAGGATGTACGTGGCAGGTATATGAGTGAGGGGGTCAATAAAGAAGTAACACCCTATATTCCCAATAAAAAATCAAAAAAAGACGTGGATGAAAGCAGCGACACCTACGATACCATTGAATGGTTGCTTAAGAACATATCGGGCCACAACGGAAGGGTAGGGCTGTATGGTATTTCGTATCCGGGCTTCTATGCCACAGCTTCCTTGCCCGGTGCACATCCGGCCATCAAAGCCGTTAGCCCGCAGGCGCCCGTCACAGACGAATTTATCGGAGATGATGCCAACCATAATGGCGCTTTCTTTTTGCTTGATAATTTCTTTTTCATGAATTATTTCGGGAAAGAAAGAAATGGCCCGGTTGAAGATTATGAGGGCAGTCTATTTCCGCTTCAGACAAAAAATGTCTATGATTTCTTTTTAAAAATGGGCCCCATTAAGAACACCCAAAAGCCGGAATATTTCGACAATCGGTTTTATATCTGGAACGAATATCTGGCACATGATACTTATGATGAATACTGGCAAAGCCGAAACATACGACAATACCTTCAGAATATAAATATACCGACCCTTACTGTTGGCGGCTGGTATGATGCCGAAGATTTATTTGGTGCATTGCAAACATTTAAGGCCATCGATGAGCAGGGAGGAAAAAATAACTATCTGGTAATGGGACCGTGGACACATGGTTCGTGGGCACGTAAGAGTTGGAATGGCTTCGGCAGTTACCGGTTTGGCAGTAACACAGCCATGTTTTATCAAGACAGTATCCAGACCCGGTTTTTTAATTATTTTTTGAAGGATGAAGGGGACTTTGATCTGAAGAAAGCGACCATCTTCCAGACCGGAAAAAATAAATGGCAGCAATATGACACCTGGCCACCGGCTAATATCCGAAAAGTTTCGTATTATCTGCAAAAGGATTTAAAACTGGCCACCAAACCCCCTGTCGAAAAAGGATTTGACCAGTATATAAGTGATCCCGAAAATCCGGTTCCTTACACAGCCAGGATGTCGGGCTACAGAAATAATGAATACATGATCGAAGATCAATCCTTCGTTCTGGATAGGAAAGATGTACTTTCATTTACCTCTCCGGTTTTAAGCGAGGACATGACCGTGGCAGGGCCGATATCTGCGGATCTTTATGTAAGCATGACCGGGACGGATGCGGATTTTATTGTTAAGGTGATAGAGATAATCCCACTCCCATCGGCCGATGTAGCCGGAGCATTTGAGAAAGCAGAAAAGGGCAACTTTTACCGACTGGTGCGGGCTGAAGTGATGCGTGGAAAATTCAGAAGCAGTTATGTTACGCCTGAACCATTTGAACCGGGCAAATCGACCTTGGTTCATTTGAACCTGAATGATGTAATGCATACCTTTAAAAAAGGCCATAAAATAATGATTCAGGTGCAGAGCAGTTGGTTTCCATTGGTAGATCGCAATCCAAATCGTTTCATGAGAATTCCGGATGCCAATGCTGATGA
>JBIQMB010000605.1:0-2435 GCA_044463745.1 Chitinophagaceae bacterium
ATCGCCTGAGGATCCTCCTCCGCACGCCGCCAGAAAAAGTGCCAGTGAACAAACAATGAACGCTTTTTTCATAACTGTAAATGTTTTAAATTTTACTTTGCAATATTACAAGTGGTCACAAATCTAACTTATGAGGCTTATCATAAAAAATAAAATTATCCAATGATTGTTATCATATTAGCGAAGACGTTTGTCTTTTATTAATCTTTTTGGCGTAATTCATCCCTTTTGATAAGATTTTTTATAGATTTGAAACGATTTTAAAGATATAAATTTTTATCAACATGAACAGGCCTGCCTTTAATACGAAGCGTTGGATTGAAATAGCCTTGATTAACTTTTGTATCGTAGCAGCAGCGGGTCTTACCATGCGGTATAAAATAAACTTTTCGCTACCTGCTGTTGATCAGCGGTATCTGATGCATGCGCATTCAAACTTTGCTTTTGTGGGGTGGGTAGCTATTGCCCTGATGACATTAATGGTCAGGCATCTTATCCGCCATAATGTGGAAACCAACTATAAGAAATACAATTGGATTCTGTTGGCAGATGTATTCGTTTCTTATGGCATGTTTATCGCCTTCACTATCCAGGGCTACGATTTCTGGGCTAATACCTTTTCTATATTAACCATTGTCATTTCATACTTCTTTATATATATATATTGGAAGGATCTGAATAGAGTGAAGGACAAAAATTATTCAACTCCCTGGCTCAAAACAGCCCTGGCATTATGGGCTATTTCTTCTCTGGGTGCGGTATGGCTGGCTTATTTACTGGCCAATCGCATTATGATTCAGGACCTGTATTTTGAAGCATTGTACTTTTTTCTGCACTTTCAATACAATGGCTGGTTTTTGTTTGTATGCTTCGGCATTTTCTTTTCCTATATGCAAAGGCAGGGTTTTAATATTGGCAAATTAAGTAAACAGCTATTCTGGATTATGACAATCCTGGTGGGGCCCTCCTATTTCTTATCGGTATTCTGGCTTAAGCTACCTGCCATATTTCATTGGACCGCTATGGCATCCGGTGTGCTGGAGGTGTTTGTACTGATTTACTTTATCAAAGTCCTTGTAAGAGTGGTGCGTGAAAAAACGCTCCGTTTTCACAGTTCTACCAAATGGTTGTGGTCGCTTGTATCCATCGCATTCATCATTAAGATTGCATTACAAATGCTTTCCATCATTCCATATCTCAGCCATTTTGCGTTTGGCTACCGTCCTGTAGTGGTGGGGTATTTGCATCTTTCCTTTATCGGGGTTACCAGTCTGTTTATTTTCGGATATATTAATGAATTCATTCACCGGTTCAAAGGAAGAGTGAGTGGCATTGGAGCCCTGCTTTTTGTAGGTGGCTTTATTTTGCAAGAACTTGTATTGATGTTTCAAGGTTTGGAGGCCATGAATGTAGAGCCGGTTAAGAGTGCTAATATCATTTTATTCTGGTGCGCCGTGGCCATGCTTGCCGGGCTCATCTGGATTACCTACGGTATTTATAAAACAAAGGAAAAGGAATACTCTTTTGATATGATGCCCCAATCTTGATGTAAATCATATTTTTTTATTATAAGCATCATTACCCGCTGGCACAAAGGTTGTTACTTTTGTTTGATAAATATATTATTATGCAAAAAATATTAGCCGCAGTTGATTTTTCAGATGCTTCATTTAATGCTGTCAATTATGCTGCTTATCTGGCCAATGCTTTTAATTGCAAGTTAGTAATAGTACACGGCTATAATGATACCGACGCTATTGACGACCTTCCGCTTACGGAGGTTTTTGATTCGGCTGCAGACCTGGAAACAGCCAACCTTAATTACCTCCAGTCTCAGATGGATGGTTTGGTAAGAAAATATACGGTTAAGATAAATGGCATCATTCAAAAAGGGAAACCGGTAAATGTTATAAAAAAAGTAGCAACCAAAGAAAAGGCTTCGGTTCTTGTGATGGGCATGAAAGGAAAAGGGAAGAGCAATTCCATTTTTGGTAGTACAACCATCGACATGATAGGAAAAACTGAAATACCCATGATAATCATACCGGAAAAAGCCACTTATCAGCCTCTGCAAAATATTGTGGTTGCCATTGATCTGAAAGATAAAAAACCGGTAAGCCGATTCAAGGTACTAAACGATTTAATCAAGAAATATGATCCGTTTTTGCAGATTCTGAATGTTCAGAAAAAAGGTGAAGAAATGGATGCACAGATGATTTCATCCAAGATGAGATCAGGCCTGATCTGGGATAAGTACAACCACAACTTCAACATCATTGAAAGTGATGATGTAGAAAACGGAATCAACAAATTCTTAAAGACTCACCCGGCTGATATGTTGGCCATGGTGGCTAAAAAGCATAACCTACTTGAAAGAGTTTTTTCGAAATCGCATACCAGGGCTATGACAAGACAAACGAAGATACCTTTGCTTG
>JBIQMB010000606.1:0-2425 GCA_044463745.1 Chitinophagaceae bacterium
CACCTTAGCAGAGTCTCGGTCTTTACCGGTCAACTGCTTTTTTTCATGGATAATACTTTTCATGGCTTGCAAGGCAGCGATATCCTTTTGAAGCATACGCTTTTTATGTTCGAAAAAGCCGTTTACATAATAATCGTTATACTGCTGAAAAGCAGACATGAAAGTCTGATAATGATTTTGCAATTCGCCTAAATCGTGAAAAGATTTTTGTAGCAAGGGTTGGATAAGATCAAAATGCCCTTCAGATAGCAAGAGTAAACTGGTATCAATATTGGCAGAAAGCCGGAGAATATTTTCCGTATTGGCTGTGGATTCGATATATCCCAAAATCTGACCTTTATATACAATACTTCCATTAGCAACCATAAGTTTTATCAATCTGCCTGATTGCAAAGGCAGTATTTCTTTGGGTGCATTTTCGGCAGTAAGGCTGGCCTGTGCGTTTATAATATCTGGATAACGGACAAACCAGGTTCCTGCAAGCAGCAATATTAATACTATACCGAAGACAAGTAAGGCCCACTGTTCTATGAATCCTCCGCGCTTGCTAATTATTTCCTGAGCTTTTTCTGAACGCATGTAAAAAGCGGATTTTTTATCCTTCGCGTCCTGAACTGCATTTTCGGCTTCCATTTGCGGAGCCTTAGGAACATTGTTTTCGGAGAATTTGTTTTTAATCATATAGCTTATTATTTAAAATCCTTGCAGGAATAAAATAAACTTACCTCAACCTGTTCTCGCCCGAAGGACGGGACAGCGTGGAGGAGTGGGGTAGTATTTATCTTATTTTCTTTCAAACGCTGTCGGGTCTCCAACACACGAACCTGCCGCACGGACGCCAACAGGTGTTGAAAAAAGATAAAGCCTTCGCTATCCTCAGTCCCATGAAATATCTGGAATGAGGCTTGTTATTTACTACAATTGATACAATCCGCGAATCTTTTATTAAGTTTTTCAACTTCTATGCTCATAATTCTTTCACCTTCCCAATTCCAATTGATTTTTGACTAACTCAAAATACCTTCCTCTTAATATTGTCAGCTCTTCATGGGTACCCTCTTCTACTATCTCTCCATTATGTAATACCACAATTTTATCAGCATCCCTGACTGTGCTAAGTCTGTGCGCTACTATGACTGCAGTACGCTCCTTCAAAAAATCATCGAGGTTTTCAACTATCTCTCTTTCATTATTAGCGTCTAATGAATTTGTGGCTTCATCAAAGAAAATATATTCAGGGCTTTTGTACACTACTCTGGCTATCAACAACCGCTGTTTCTGCCCCTGGCTGATCCCAACGCCCTCCGACCCTAATTTGGTATTGAACCCATTGGGCAAAGAATCTATAAAAGACATAATATTAGCAGTCTGACAGGCTAAGACTAAACGAGCATAATCAATCGTTTCCGAACTGATGGCTACATTTTCTGCTATTGAACCATCAAAAATATATCCCTCCTGCATCACGGCACCGCAGAGCCCCCGCCAGCTATCAGGGTCGATATATTCAAATTTTACACTTCGCTGGTTCTTTAAATTTATCGAGTGATCTGACTGTCCAATAAAAATTTCACCACTATACTTATTCGTAAATTTCAGAAGCAACTTAATAAGTGTTGTTTTACCACTACCGCTAACACCCACAATGGCTGTTACTTTTTTCTCAGGAATCGTAAGGTTAATATTTTTTAATACCGGTTCATCGCCAGTGGTATAGGAAAATGACAAATTATTTATTCTGATTGATTTATTCTCCGGAAGAATCGAAATATATTCCGTTTGAGATGTCTTTTCATCGGGCAACTGATGTATTTCATTTAGCCTTTCCATGCTAATCTTGGCATCTTGCGCACTTTGCACAAATCCTACCCACTGATTAATGGGGCCACTCAACTGCCCAATTATATACTGAACTGCCAGCATAGCACCCAATGTAAGGTAACCATCTATGACTAATTTTGCTACAATAAATGTAATAGCAAGATCCTGAATCTGGTTAATAAAATTAGCACCCGCCTGTTGAACCTGACTATAATTAAGATTTTTGAAATTTAAATTAAAAACAGCAACCATAATATTTTCCCACCTCCACCTCATTCTTTTTTCTGCATTATTCATCCGGATTTCTTGCATACCATGAATCAATTGTAGCGTAGCATTATTCTCTTTGGCTGATAAGTAAAATGTCTGGTAATTAATTTTCCTTCTGATTTTTAAAAACATCCATACCCATAGAAAATAAAGAATACTACCTGCACAAAATATAAAAAACAATTGTACGCTGTATATAACCAAAACCACAGCATAAACGATAAAATTGAATATAGAAAACAAGGTACTCAAAGCTGATCCGGTAAGGAAACTTTGTATCTGTCGATGATCACTTATCCGCTGAAGAGTGTCACCAGTATGGTGTACATCAAAA
>JBIQMB010000607.1:0-2412 GCA_044463745.1 Chitinophagaceae bacterium
CAATAGCGGTAGCAATCTTGCCCCCTCCATGTACGAGAATTTTCTTATGAGGGATGGAGGCAAAGTTTTTTAAAAAGGAAGCAAGCGCTTTTTCATCATCAATTACATTGCCCCCAATCTTTATGATCAACAGTTTTTCCATCATCCGATTACGATTTCCCCTTCAATAATGCTGAAATAACAGCCTGTGCAGACCAAACGCGGTTAGCTGCCTGTTGCAGTACCAAACTGGCTTCGCTATCCAGAATCTCATCACTCAATTCTACATTTCTCCTCACGGGCAGGCAATGCATCACCTTCGCGGTGTTTGTTATTTCCAATTTCTTCTTTGTAAGCATCCAGTCATCCTGAACAGGAATAATTGTACCATAATCTTTAACACTGCTCCAGTTTTTCACATACACAAAGTCGGCATTCTTTAAAGCCTTCGACTGATTATAAATAACTGGTGCGTTTTGAGAAAACTGAGGGTCCAACTCGTAACCTTCCGGATGAGAAATAACAAAATCCGTATGATCCCAGGCATTCATCCATTCGGCAAAACTATTGGCTACACATTGCGGTAGCGGCTTCACATGCGGCGCCCACATCAACACCACCCTGGGTTTATGTGAACGCAATGTATGAAGGTTTTCGTAGATGGTAATGGTATCGGCAAGGCTCTGTAAAGGATGTCTTGTAGCGCTCTCCAGGCTTACTACGGGTACACCCGCATACTTTACGAAGGCGTTGACCACCTTCTCTGAATAATCGTCTTCTTTGTTTTGCAATGATGGAAAAGTACGCACACCAATGATATCAAAATACTGCCCCATAACAGGAGCTGCATCTTTGATGTGCTCTACAGATTTGCCGTTCATTACCGCTCCCTCTTCAAATTCAAGCTGCCAGCCATCGCCCGATGTGTTTAATACAATAACCTCCGCATCCAGGTTTCGGGCTGCCACCTGGGTGCTTACCCTGGTACGCAAGCTCGGATTCATAAAAATAAGCCCCACGCGCTTGCCTGCTCCCGACTTATCCTTGAGTGGATTCATCTTCATCCGGATGGCATCCTGTACCAACCGATTGATGTCTCCGGCATCAGCTACTGATAGAAAATGATTCAACCTTATTTGTGTTTTTTATTTTTAAAATTTCATCTTTTAACTCCTGAATAAAACAAGCAGCTTCTGTGTTGCTCAAAGCCAGCGAAGGCAATAATCGGATCACATTTGGTTTAGCTTCGCCGGTAAAAATATGATGTTGCCACAAGAGGTTTTTCCTCAGGTTTTTCAACTCTTCCGGCACATCAAAACCGATCATCAATCCCTTACCTCTTACCTCGTTTATCTCCGGTATAGCTTTCAATGCTTCGATCAGGTAGTTGCCTGTCTCTTCAGCATTCCTTATCAAATCCTCTTCCTCCATAACCTCCAGCACCGCCAATGCTGCTGCACAAGCCAAATGGTTCCCTCCGAATGTTGTACCCAGCATACCATATTTGGATTCGAACTTAGGATGAATCGCTATCCCACCAATCGGAAAACCATTTCCCATTCCCTTTGCCATCGAATAAATATCAGCTTCTACACCGGCATGATCTGTGGCATAAAACTTTCCGGTACGTCCATAACCACATTGTACTTCATCGGCAATAAAAACAGCGCCGTACTGGTTACAAAGACTCCTGATTAATTTCAAAAACGAATCGGTAGCCACCTTGATGCCGCCTACCCCCTGAATCGCTTCTATGATGATAGCAGCAATCTCATTACCCTGCTCTTCCATTATTTGCTTCAGTGCATCTTCATCATTATAGGGCAACATGATAGAATGCTCCGTTTCGTTAACCGGTGCCTGAATAGCCGGATTATCGGTAACGGCTACAGCCAGCGAAGTACGGCCATGAAAGGCTTTCGAAAAAGAAATCACTTTTTTTCTCCCGGTATGAAATGATGCCAACTTCAATGCATTCTCATTGGCCTCCGCACCAGAGTTACAAAGAAATAATTGATAGCCTTCTTTGCCTGAAACCTTTCCCAATTTTTCTGCCAATTGCTTTTGCAGCGGAATCTGTACCGAATTGGAATAAAAAGCGACGCGGGATAGCTGATCGTTTATTTTCTGCACCCAATGGGGATGCGAATGCCCAATACTGATTACAGCATGACCACCATATAGGTCCAGGTATTTTTGTCCTTTATCGTCCCACACATAACTGCCCGCAGCTTTGTCTATGGTGATATCATTTACAGGATATACGTCGAATAAATTCATTGACTATGAGATAAATGTTGATTAAAAATAATTGGCCTTCAACTTCAAACCGGCTGTCTCTTCCAGGCCAAACATAATATTCATATTTTGAACCGCTTGTCCGCTTGCGCCTTTCAACAGGTTATCGATAACGGAATGAATGACCAGGGTATC
>JBIQMB010000608.1:0-2410 GCA_044463745.1 Chitinophagaceae bacterium
GCAGATTTTATTCATAAGCTCTCCGTTGCTCAAAAAGAATGTGACGAAACACTATACTGGTTAGAATTATTAAATCGGTCCGGGTATATTGAAAGCGAAACATTCTCCTTTTACCATCAGAATGGAACTGAGATTCTTAAAATTATCAGAAGTGTGATTATAACGTCAAAAGCAAATAGATCAGGGGATAAAAACTCATAATTCATACCTCATCATTCATCATTCATCATTCATAATTTATAATTCACCACTCATTTGTTCTCTCCCGTCATTTGGATAATCGTATTATTGGCTGCGGCTTTTGTAGTCAGAAAGCGAGTGTGGAAGAGAGTGTTTTTGATTCTTGGAGTGGTAATTTTTTTAATATTCAGTAGTCCGGCGCTGTACAATGCTTTTGCCAGATGGTGGCAACCAAAGCCCGTTCATCTGACCAAAGAAAAAAAGTACAGTTTCGGTATCGTGGCAGGCGGATTCGGAAGTGTGGATGCAGATGGGGAAGGATATTTTAATTCGGCATCTGATCGGTTTTTACAAACGGTGAAGCTTTATAAAACCGGTGTGATAGAAAAGATATTAATCAGCGGAGGAAATTCGCGCGACAATAATAAGGGATTCAGGGAGGCAGATTGGGCACGCAAAGAAATGTTGGATTTCGGCGTACCGGATTCAGTGATTTTTGTAGAAGATAAATCGTCGAATACGGTGGATAATGCCCGAAATTCAAAGCGGTTGCTTGATTCACTGGGAGCATCTCAGCCTTATGTTTTGATCACTTCGGCTTTTCACATGCCCCGTGCGCAGAGATTATATGAGAAAGCCGGCATGCAAGTCGTACCGTTTCCCTGCAATTATACCGAAGGGCGTGGCCCGATCAAGGCATCCGATTTCCTACCATCGTTCCAAACCCTCATCGCCTGGCCAAAATATTTGAAGGAAGTTGCAGGGGTGGTTTATCATAACCTGTTTTCACTCCTGTCGGCGTCCGAAGCGCGGATTAAGCTGGGGAGCGGACCCGACAGCGTGGGAAAGAACTCCGCTCATCCACGCTGTCTTGTCCTGTCGGACGAAAACAGGGGAATGAGCGGACCCGACATCAATCAGGAGCGAGGAGAGGGGGAAATTAATATAATACGTGATAAAGCGTCAATTGCTTAAATTTGTGTAATTAAATTTTGTTTTTAAATGGCAGCAAATAGAGAAGAAATTGTTAGAAAATTAAAGGCTGAGAAGCCAAGGTTGCAAAAAGAATTCGGTCTTTCTTCACTTGCATTATTTGGATCTGTTGCACGAAAAGAAAATAATACGGCAAGCGATATTGATATCCTGGTGGATATAACGAAAAATACGTCTTCAAACTTTTTTAATATAGCCTTTACTTTAAAAGATCTATTTCATCCATCGAAAGTAGACGTAGTTTCAAGAAAAGGAATAAAGCCAGGATATTTTAACAGAATTGAGAATGATTTAATTTATGTCTAAACGAGATATGCCTGAAAAAGAAATTACTATAAAAGACTTTTCCCCTCATTTGTTTTGGGATACAAAGGTTAATTCGATAAATCTTATCAGGGATAAAGATTTTATTATAAAAAGGGTATTGGAGTATGGCTTCTGGCGTGATTGGCTTTTATTGAAGGACTATTATGGAAAAAGAGAAATAGGCCAAACTGCTAAAGATTTTCGGGAATTAGATCCTAAAAGTCTGACTTTTATATCTGTAAAATCACAAATACCTCTGGAGGAGTTTAAATGCTACACTACAAAGCAGTTACAACCGAAACACTGGAACTTTTAAAAAAGTTGCTACGTGTAAAGGGACTAAACAAAATGAGGCTGGTTGGGGGCACTTCTCTGGCTCTTCAAATTGGTCATAGAAAATCTATTGATCTTGATTTGTTTGGCGAGTTAAACATGGAAATTTTCGATCTCATTCTTGAGATAAAAAAAATAGCGTCGATCCAGCAAATTAAAAACACGCCAAATATTCATATTTACCTAATAGACGGGGTTAAAGTAGATATAGTGAACTATTCATACCCATGGATCGATGAGTTAATCTCCACAGATGGGCTAAGATTAGCCGGACTAAAAGATATTGCAGCCATGAAGATAGGGGCTGTGACAGGAAGAGGGAGTAGGAAAGATTTTGTCGATATTTATTATTTGCTTCAACATTTTTCAGTTCAGGAAATGATGAAATTTTATCTTGAAAAGTATAGCGATGGTTCGGAATTTTTGGCTATAAAAAGTTTAATGTATTTTGAAGATGCCGAACAAGAGCCAATGCCGGATATGTTTGAGGATGTTGATTGGAAGCATATTAAAAAGGATATAGTGAATGCCTGTAATAAATACTGAGTGCAACCCTTGCGAAACATCAGTGTTTGTGCCTGACTTTCTTCAAACCCTG
>JBIQMB010000609.1:0-2399 GCA_044463745.1 Chitinophagaceae bacterium
AAAAAAGACCGGGTTGTGGCTTTGCCGGAAACGGTATTGGATGATCTGAAGATTTATTACAGAGCATTTAACCCAAAAACGTTCCTTTTTGAAGGGCAGTACGGTGGCCAATACTCCGTGCGCAGTGCACAACTGGTTTTTAAAAATGCAATGAAAAAAGCCGGAATTAAAAAAACAATTGGCATTCACGGACTACGTCATTCCTACGCTACGCATCTGTTAGAAATGGGCACAGATATTAGCATTATCCAAAAACTTTTGGGTCATAATGACATAAAAACTACCTTATTATATACAGAAATAACTAACGCAAATACCGCGAATATCAAAAGCCCACTTGACGGATGGAAACAGGAAAAATAGAATGTAATCCAGCCTTAGAAGTTTCGGGTATACCGATTATAAACCCATATGTTCCGGTACGATCTGTCACGTCCGGCCAACCTACTACAGGTGCCTGATCGGAAAGCAAAACTAAAAAGCACGAACGATAAATGTGCCTAAAAAATTCCCGATTAGTCACGATACCATCCATTTCGTTTAGCAGCATATTTACTCTTAAGCTAAATGCAAATCGCTGTCCCTACCACCAAAAATCCCCTCAATGATCGCAAGTTCTATGAAAAAAAATAACTCATACAAAACAGCCTCGTATATCACCCAGCCCAGCTTTCTCTGTCAAGCGTTCTGTATTGAATGGCTTCGGCTAAATGTTCGGGCTTTATATCTTCACTGCCGTCCAGGTCAGCAATGGTTCGGCTTACTTTCAGAATTCGATCGTAGGCCCGTGCAGAAAGGTTAAGGCGTTCCATCGCAGTTTTCAGCAAGTTGGATCCGGCCTGTGTTATAACACATACTTCTTTTAATTTTTTAGAACTCATCTGTGCATTGGCATATATTCCGGGATCAAACTCAAACCGCCGGGCCTGAATTTCACGGGCTTCAATCACACGCTCACGAATGCTTTCACTCTTCTCTGTTGTCCGGTTCGAACTCAACTCATTAAAATCAACCGGCGTTACTTCCACATGAAGATCAATGCGGTCTAACAAGGGGCCTGAAATTTTATTCAGATAACGCTGTACCACTCCCGCACCGCAGGTACATTCCTTGATCGGGTGGTTGTAATACCCGCATGGGCAGGGGTTCATAGAGGCAATCAGCATAAAGCTGGCCGGAAAATCAAGAGCCACTTTTGCGCGCGAAATGGTTACCCGCCTCTCTTCCATCGGCTGACGCATCACCTCTAAAACGGTTCTCTTAAATTCAGGTAATTCATCCAAGAATAAAACGCCATTATGTGCCAGTGAAATCTCTCCGGGCTGGGGCACACTTCCACCGCCAACCAAAGCTAC
Organism: Chitinophagaceae bacterium; assembly: GCA_044463745.1. Classification (GTDB taxonomy): domain Bacteria; phylum Bacteroidota; class Bacteroidia; order Chitinophagales; family Chitinophagaceae; genus Ginsengibacter. Next base: position 1,356 of record JBIQMB010000609.1, read on the forward strand.
GTCGGATATGGTATGGTGCGGGCTGCGGAATGGCCTTCGCGAAATCAGGGTAGCATTTTCAGGCAATTTACCGGCTACGCTGTGAATCTTTGTAGTTTCCAGCGCTTCCTGCAAAGAAAGCGGTGGCAAAATGGTCGGAAGCCTTTTGGCAAGCATGGTCTTGCCGGCACCGGGCGGACCCACAAGAATGGCATTGTGCCCTCCTGCGGCTGCAATCTCCAAAGCACGCTTGATGTTTTCCTGTCCTTTTACATCAGAGAAATCAATGTCGTAAGAACTCTGTGCCTCTGCAAACTCCTCTCTGGTATTGACTATGATCGGTTCAAGTGTGCTCTCATCTTTCATAAATTCAATCACTTCCTTGATATGCGTAGCACCATAAACCTTGAGCTTGTTAACCATGGCAGCTTCCCGCGCATTCTCCTTCGGCACGATCAGTCCTTTAAATCCTTCTTTCCTGGCCTGAATGGCAATGGGCAACGCCCCTTTAATCGGACGAATGGTTCCATCAAGACTCAGTTCGCCCATAATCACATAGTCCTCCATCTTTTCAGGATAGGTGATCTGTTTAGATGCTCCAAGCACACCCATCGCAATAGGTAAATCGAAGGCTGTACCGCTTTTTCGGATATCGGCCGGTGCCATGTTTATAATAATTTTTATACGGGGAAAATAGAGGCCATTCGTTTTGATGGCCGACTGAATGCGCTCAGTACTTTCTTTAATGGCATTATCTGCCAACCCCACAATGGTGAAAAACCTGCCCTTCACCACATCCGTTTCAACGGTAATCGTAATAGCTTCTACCCCATAAACAGCACTCCCGAAGGTTTTGACTAACATGGAAATGAAATTAAGCAAAAAAGACTGACCGATAACAACTTACTAAAAAATTTTATAGCAAACCGTATCAAACCATACCTCGCATTAGCTTCATTATGCTGTTCATCCACGCCGTTCTGCCTCCGGGATAAATCAGCGACAATAGATCTAATAACCTGAGTTCGGGATAAGAAAATGGCAAAAAATAGGTCGCTAAAATAG
>JBIQMB010000610.1:0-2392 GCA_044463745.1 Chitinophagaceae bacterium
ATTCTGCGTTTTATAAACGGGATATTTATTGCCGCCAACATCCACGTAATCCGTAGAGGCAACTATAGTAGAATTAACCAGCTCATTGATCGTTGCCACACTTGAAAAGTTTGTACTCATACTTCCTCCAAAAGCCAATGTGGGATATAGTTTTCCTTTTACAGACTGAATATTTCTTTCTGCACTTTGCGTGCGCAGATCGCTCGCCCTTACTTCAGCAAAGTTTGATTCAGCGATTTTATAAATATCATCAGGAGATGAAAAACCCTGCATCGAAATCTCTTTTTGCGGAAGGCTTACCACTTCCATATCTTTTTGATATGGAATATTTAATAACTGCGTCAATGTAAGTTTTGCAGACTCCATATTAGCCCGTGCATCGGCTATGTTTACCTGCTCACCGGCAAACTGACCCTTGAGATCATAAAAAACAGATGGTGATATTGCGCCTTCGTCCTGTAATAATTTTAGTCTGTCAACCTGACTTTTTGTAACTGAAACCTGATCTTCGGCCTGTCTTAGTACGTCGCGTGCGCTCAACACCTGCAAATAAGCCAGAATGATATTGATGGTTAAATTATCCTTTGCCTGTTGCCACTCCATTTCAGATGCTTCCAAACCTAATTTATTTGACCTGATTTCATTGTGCAATGAAAATCCGTTGAATAAAAGCACATTGCTACTGGCGCCATAATTTCCGTAGTTAACTTTTTGGTCGATAAAAGTATTGGTAAAGGGATCAATGCTCTTTCCGAAGTTCGTTCCTTGATTAATAGAAGCATTTAAATTTGGCAACGCACTCATCTTTGATTGGCGCCAGATGACCGACGATTTTTCGACAGCCAGTCCTGATTGCAAAACATCGATATTATTCTGGATGCCTGTTTCTATGGCCTGCTCCAGCGTCAATCGGTTTTGAGCGTCGGTATTAAGAGAAATAAATGCCAGCAATCCCGTGAGTAAAATAAAACCTCTGATCATAATTATATTAATTATCTCTGTTCTGTAATTGATTCAATGCGCCCATCCAGCAAATTGATAATGCGATGGCCATAGGCAGCATTTTTTTCGGAATGGGTAACCTGAATAATGGTTACACCTTCATCATTTAGTTTTTTGAATATTTCCATAATTTCTTCACCCTGTTTTGAATTCAGATTTCCGGTGGGTTCATCCGCCAATATAATTTTCGGATTAATAATTAAAGCCCGGGCGATGCCGGTTAATTGTTGCTGGCCACCTGATAGCTGCGATGGAAAAAGATCTTTTTTAGCCACAATCTGAAACCGATCGAGCATATCGGCAACCATCGCTTTCCTTTCTGCATTTTTAATATTTTGATAAATAAGCGGGGTCTCCAGATTTTCATAAACTGTGAGGTCGTCAATGAGATGGTAAGCCTGAAAAACAAATCCGATATGGGTTTTAAAAAGTTGCGAACGATGTTTTTCTTTGAGTGAAAAAACATCCTCATCCATGAAAGTATAGGTTCCTTCGTTAGGCAAATCGAGCATCCCAATGATATTGAGCAATGAAGATTTACCGGCACCGGATGGCCCCATGATGGTGATAAACTCACCTTTAGCCACATCCAGGTTAATATCTTTTAGCAGAAAAGTTCGGTTAATACCCTGATTTACCCATTTGTAAATACCACGAAGTGCAAGCATACTTTTTTAGTTTACATAAAGGGTGCAATGGCAATGCCGACAATTTTTACTGTTGATTATCAATATGTTATAAGGATGCAAATCAAGGGCGGTGTTCGCTTTCAAAACAAAAGTGTGCGGTTTCGATACAGTTGGTAGAATATGTTGCTCTGGAAAAAAGAGTAGAATGGTTAGTATAAAAATCCAAACAGCCAAAGTGGAATTTTATTTTGGTGGCCATCTTCCATATCATCCGCAGCGATGAAAGCATTTGGAACCCCACGAATCTGTTTGTTGGTTTTCGTTGGCCCACCAATTTCAAAGGTGTATTTTTCATCAACCTTTTATAAGGCACAATGGCTGACCCCAATCAATCTCATGATATAGGTACCGTCTTAAGGAAGGTGCTTACGTTTTGTTTTCTTTTTTCTGAAATTTTTAAGAGACGTTCCATTGTTGTTTGAGTTTAACAATATCCACTTCTGTTGTTTGTAAACGCCAATTTACGGAATACCATGAAAATTGCCTTTAATAAGTTTTCGGCAATAACAGTAACAGTTGTAGCAAATCTTCGACAAGAAACAATTCACAAGCATACAACGACTTCTGTGATGGATTCGTCAGAACAAAATTTGGTAAAACCATTCTGTGTAAACACGATTAAACTCATCAAAAAATAATTTCTTAAAAAGATTCATGCTTAACGGACGGGCAGCACGCCCAGCCGCTTTTATACAAAGATG
>JBIQMB010000611.1:0-2377 GCA_044463745.1 Chitinophagaceae bacterium
CTGAATCTCCTTAACCCTTTTATCCTGAAGATATTCATCGTAAGTGCACAGCCTGTCAATCATTCCGCTGGGTGTTATTTCGATGATCCGGTTAGCTGTAGTCTGCATAAACTGATGATCGTGCGTAGTCATCAATACGATGCCCGGAAAATTGATCATACCATCGTTAAAAGCCGTAATACTTTCCAGATCAAGGTGGTTTGTGGGTTCGTCCAGTATCACCACATTCGGATTAATAAGCATCATCTTACTGATCATGCATCTCACCTTTTCACCACCACTCAGCACGCTGGTCTTTTTTCTGATTTCATCGCCACTAAACAACATTTTACCGAAAAACCCTCTTAGAAAATCTTCATCTACATCTGTAAAATGCGGCGGCACAAATTGACGTAACCAATCGAGCAATTGGAGGTCGTCCTGAAAATATTCTGAATTATCATTGGGTAAATAAGCCGAAGTAATGGTAGCACCCCATTCGTACATGCCTGAATCTGCTTCCATCTTTTCATTGATGATTTCAAAAAAGGAAGTCAGGGCTACCGGATCACGGCTTAGGAAAGCAATCTTTTGTCCTTTGCTTACATCAAAAGTAACATTGCTGAATAGCTGGCGCCCGTCCTGGCTTTTGGCCAGATTCTGAACATTCAATATCTGATTTCCCACCTCTCTTTCGGGCTTAAAAATAATGCCAGGATACCTTCTGGTGCTGGGGGTGATTTCTTCAAACACCAATTTGTCCAATGCTTTCTTCCGGGCCGTGGCCTGGCGGCTCTTGGAGGCGTTGGCACTAAACCGCGCAATAAATTCCAACAGGTCTTTTTTCTTCTCTTCCATCTTCTTATTCTTATCCGAAGCCTGTCTCAATGCCAATTGGCTGCTCTCGTACCAGAACGAATAGTTTCCTGTATATACTTTTATTTTTTGTCGGTCAACATCCGCCACGTGGGTACATACCGCATCAAGAAAATGTCGGTCGTGACTCACCACCAGTACTATGTTTTCGTAATCAGCCAGGAAATCTTCAAGCCAGGCGATGGTGCTAACGTCCAGGTTGTTTGTAGGTTCATCCAGCAGCAAGATATCAGGATTTCCGAAAAGAGCCTGCGCCAATAAAATTCGAACTTTTATATTGGCAGCAATATCTTTCATCAGGGTATGGTGCAAATCATCTGACACGCCCAGGTTGTTGAGTAAAGTTGCAGCATCGCTTTCGGCGGTGTAGCCTCCCATTTCGCCAAATTCAGCTTCCAGGTCTCCGGCACGTATTCCGTCTGCCTCACTGAAATCTTCCTTCATATAGAGCGCATCTTTTTCCTGCTGAATATCCCAGAGTTTCTTATTCCCCATCAACACGGTATTCAACGCTGTTACTTCATCAAACTGGAATTGATCCTGTCTGAGTACCGACATACGTTCTCCGGGCGTAATACTGACCGATCCCTTGTTGGGTTCAATCTCTCCGCTTAATATTTTTAAAAATGTAGATTTTCCTGCGCCATTGGCTCCGATAATTCCATAACAATTTCCTTTTGTGAAGTTGATATTTACTTCATCAAACAGAACGCGCTTACCAAAAGCCAGGGTGATATTGTTTGCTGATAACATTTACCTGAAAAATTTTGAGGCGCAAAGGTACGAAATATGTGGCGGCATTCCTTGCTTCAAATAATAGAGATACGTTAAAGAGCTTAGGATTTTAACCCTTGCTGAAAGGCGGTTTTTTGGGTGTTAGGGTGGAATGCCGGATTGTGTGGTTGCCATTATTTTTTGATCGCCACGAAGGCACAACGACACAAAGATGCACGAAGGGGCACAAAAGATATTTTCCACGAATAGTAAGGATTGACCCACTGAAGATTTCTTCGAAAAAGAAAACTATAAATGGCACGGACTGGTTGTATGATTTCTATTGCCGTCTGCTTTAGCTGACGGAACCTTAGGGTTAAGGGAGGTGGCTTTAGCCTCATTTTTTGACCGGCATGAAGAAACGTTTGTTTGCCACGAAGGAACAACGGCATGAAGGGGTACAAAAGGGATGAGGCTGTGTGAAATGAAATGTCACCTCTAACCAGGTTGAATTGAATTAATTGTATTTTCTACAGTCATTGCATCCCTAACGGGATTTTGTTTGGATATTTATTTTGCCACGAAGGCACGACGGCATGAAGGGGCACAAAAGATATTTTCCACGAATAACAAAGACTAATCAACTGAAGATTTTCTCGAAAAAGAAAACTATAAATGGCACGGACTGTTTGTATGATTTCTATTGCCGTCTGCTTTAGCTGACGGAGCCTCATAGTTAAGAGAGATGGCTTTATAATAAACCGCTATCAAAAGTATTAGAATGATTTTTATTGTAACTTTGGCTCAA
>JBIQMB010000612.1:0-2371 GCA_044463745.1 Chitinophagaceae bacterium
CAGTTTTTATAATAATAAATTTTTCAAAAAGCTTGAAGACGGATCGTCGGTATCTGCAAGAAAGATACTACCTCTGGTATTTGATGTACTCAGACCAAAGAGCGTTGTTGATATTGGTTGTGGCGTTGGCTATTGGCTTCAGGCATCTAAAGAACTTGGTGCAACTGAAGTTCTCGGTGTTGAAGGAGATTACGTCAAACACGAGTTACTGAAAATCTCTTCAGATGAATTTAAAACTGCGGATCTGAAGTTGCCATTGAAGTTAGATAAGAGGTACGACCTTGCCATCAGTATGGAGGTGGGCGAACATCTGCCTGATTCTTCGTCTGATATATTTATAAAAAGTTTAGTAGATGCTGCGGATGTGATTTTATTTTCCGCTGCCATTATAGCTCAACAAGGAACCCATCATATTAATGAACAAATGCCGGAATATTGGGCGAAGAAATTTATAAGGCAGGGATATGTACCCGTTGATTTTATAAGATCAAAAGTTTGGAATGATTCTGAAATTGAATTTTGGTACAGGCAAAATTCAATTTTGTATGTAAAAAAAGATAAGCTTAGTGATATACCTGAATTTAAAAAGTCAGCTGAAAACACGGATCCGGATTTACTTTTAAGAATTCATCCGGAAAAATATTTTCAATATGTCCGTGAGGTTAAGCAATTGAGCACCATTCCTGGGTGGCTCATAAATAAAAAGAACAAATTTGCATGGTGGCTAAAAACCAGAGGTAAATAAGTTTTCAGGACTTGATCAGAGATACCTGCTAAACTTTCCCTTATCCACCAGCTTTTTGTGTAAACCCGGAAAGTATTTTTTGATAAATAATTTGGCGGTCCAGCCGAAGGTGCCTTTGTTGAACTTCTCAAAATAAAAATCGCTGATGCCATCATAATTCAAAAACGTCGGGTGCTTCTGCTGCAGGTAGGCAAACACGGCGTCTCTTTTTTTCTTGTCAACCTTTCGGATCATCGAATCGGCCCTGACCCGATATTTTTGAATAACGACGCCTTCCAGATAATGAAACTTTTTTCCGTTGAAAGCTGCTCTCAGCCACATTTCCCAGTCTTCCATTCCCATCACTGGCATCCGGTCATCAAAACCGCCCAATTCATCAAATATCTTTTTCCGAACCAGCGAACAGGCATCAATATAATTATAACACATCAGGGTTTGCAGATCGAATGACTTGGTAAACCACAGTCCGCCACCTTCGCCAAAAATTTCTGATTCTCCATACACGATGTCCACTTCGGGGTGGCGGTTCAGAATTTCAACACCTTTTGTCAAATAACCGTCGGTAAGCAGATTGTCTGAATCCAAAAAGATAAGGTATTCGCCCTTTGCTCGCGCAATACCGGTGTTGCGGGCGCGCGCAAGGCCTTCATTTTTCTTCCTGATTACCTGATGGCCGGTTATTGAATCCAGAATTTCATTGGTTCGGGCATCTGTACTGCCATCATCAATTATGATGACTTCATGAATATTTTTGTCATAAACCTTTTCCACGCTTTCGACGGTTTCGGCTAACAGGTCTGCCATATTATAGCATGGAATAATGATGGTAATGAGGGGCTCTGACATCTTTTTATAAAATTAACACCGTGGCTGTTTTTGCCAAAGAAAAGATTTTTATCTGATTAATTTATTCCAGTTTCTTTTGAAGGCTTCTTCACCAAACCGCTCCACGGCCTCTTCTCTGTTGTGTTTGCCGATTCTGACAAGTAGTTCTCGATCCGCCGCCAAAATGGAAAGGGCGATGATGGCATCTTCCACTATTTTATTCTCGTCATCCCAGTCGGGAAGCAGGTAACCATTCACGCCATCCTTGATATAATCCGGAATGGCATTGACGGCTGTGGAAACAATGGTTTTGCCGAGCGACATCATTTCTATCACTACCATCGGCAGTCCTTCAAACTTTGAGGTCAACAATAAAACATCCGATTTTTTCTGTATTTCCAAAAGCCTCTTTCTATCTTTCACATTACCATAAAAAGTGCAGTAGGGCAGGTAAGCTGGATCGATAATATTTTCTACATCACCTACAAAAGAAAAGTGGATGGGCAGGTTTCTTTCATGCGCTTTTTTGGCTGTCTCGGCCAGCAGGTGAACTCTTTTTTGGGGCGATCCCCTGCCGATAAAGATGACCTCCAGTTTTTCATTATGTACAGGAGCGGAGGCAGGCGGCATGGGTATCATATTGTCGATAAAATGCAGCCTGTTGGTAAGCCCAGGATCGATTCCCTGATTATGGTAAAACGCTTTGGCATCCTGCATCAGCTTTTTTGTACTGAAGACCCTGTATTGGATGTCTTTGACAAATTGCTGGGTATAATTAAACCAGGTAAGTTGATGCGTGAG
>JBIQMB010000613.1:0-2362 GCA_044463745.1 Chitinophagaceae bacterium
AACAATGCTTTTTATGCTGTGAATGAGCGAAAAAAGGCCGGTGAGCCGGGATACGCTCCGGAGGTGATTATTGAAACCCGTAAAGTCGGCGATGTAATAAAGATATCTGTAAAAGATAATGGTATCGGAATGTCGCCTGAGGTAGTGAAAAAAGTTTTTCAGCCATTCTTTACCACCAAGCCCACCGGCAAAGGAACAGGTTTGGGGCTGAGTTTGGTATATGACATTGTGAAAGCGCATTCAGGAACTATCAATGTTGCCTCAAAAAATGGCGTGGATGAAATCGATAAAGGAACTACTTTTGAAATTATATTACCTATGTAGAACATCCTTGAGTGACCTTCGAAAAAGAAGATCGAGCTTCCATAATGAATTTTTACCTGCACTGATTTACCTGTGAAAACGCCAGATGGCTTCATTAGAAAATCATCAACGATGAAAAGATATTTTCAATTACTCTTTTGCTTATTCCTATGGTCGGGACTCTGTGCGCAAAATATCTATCCGGTACCGTTTGAGTATAAAAGCGATACAGCACTACAAACCGTAATACCTCACACTTAGTGGCAATTCATGGCTGATAAGTCTGGAAAGCTTACCATTGATCAGGTAGCCTCCAATGCCTTCAACAATAGATTTCGCGATAGTTTACAAGGGGTGGACAGCAGCTCAAAAGTGTATTGGATACGTTATAACCTAAAAAATGGCACAAATAGCGTTTCGTATATCAGTCAGGATGGGTTGTGGGATTATACCGATTTGTATCTTGGAGATTCCACTGGAAAATTCAGGCATTTTGTATCGGGTACTTTAAGACCGGGAGATCAAAAAGATGGGTTGAAGGATGCCCATGTTATTCCGGATACCCTAAAGCCAGGTGAGGTGAGATTCGTATATCTGCGTGTACGAAACAATTCTTTGGGGATGCCTGGGCAGTTTTCAATCGTATTTTTTAACACAGATAAGATGGTGAGGGATGCGTACTTTAAAGGGGAATGGAATCGGAATAACCTACACTATAGTAGCGACGCACTTTTGGAAGCATTTCTTATCGGATTGTTTTTGCTTGCCATTTTCCTGAATTTTAATTTTTACAGAATCGTAAAGGAAAAGGAGTATCTGTATTTTGCCCTTTTCGCTTTGTTTTTAGGAATGAACAGGCTTTTTATTATGGCGATATCCTATCTTTCATGGTATCATCCTTCCTGGGCAGGCTTAGTTCGTTATCTAACCTTCGCCTGGGCCTTTATACCTATATTTCTGATTCAGTTTTACAGGTATTTTCTGAATACCCGAAAGCATTTTCCTGTTTTGGATAAAATCGCTATCGCGTTGGCGGTATTGAGTTTCCTGAAATCTACATATGACTTAATCGTTTTTACCGTGCCAGAAAGAAGTATGCCGTTAGCCTATGTGCGCTACACTTTTATTATTTACTTCGTTATCCCCTTATTTTTGTTATTGTTGCTGCTTTTGTCATTATCTAAACAAAAAAAAAATGCGTCAATAAAGTTGATCGTTATAGGGTCTGCTCCTTATTTACTTCATCAAGTTATATCCGGCGTTTCATTCACAATATTTTTCACTTCTTCTTCGGTAAAATATATCAGGTTGATAGAAGCGGCCACAATCACCTGGCTGACAATCTTTCTAACGCTCACGTTGCTAAAACGATTTATATTACTTAGGCAGGAGGTAACAAACAAATCGCTGGAAAATGAAAAACTCGCGAGAGAAAAAGAGGTGCAGAAAGTAGAACTTATGGAGCAACAAAAAATAGAATTGGAAAAAAAAGTAGAAGAAAGAACTAATGAATTGCAACAGTCACTCAAAAACCTGAAAGCGGCTCAATCGCAACTCATTCTGTCTGAGAAAATGGCCTCGCTGGGTGAACTCACTGCCGGCATTGCCCATGAGATACAGAATCCATTAAACTTTGTCAATAATTTCAGCGAAATAAACAAAGAGCTGACCGACGAATTGAAAGCAGAGATAGCAGCGGGCAATTGGCAATCAGCAAATGAAATCATCGCCGACATTAAAGGGAACTCTGATAAAATCAATTTTCATGGCAAGCGTGCGGATGCTATTGTAAAAGGCATGTTGCAACACAGCCGAGGCACCAGCGGCCAGAAAGAGATGACAGACATCAACTCACTTTGTGATGAATATTTACGCCTGAGTTATCATGGTTTGCGTGCAAAGGATAAATCGTTTAATGCAAAATTTGAAGCGCACCTTGATGAAACCAATCCGATGATTAATGTGGTACCTCAGGATATCGGCCGTGTTATTCTGAATCTGCTCAACAATGCTTTTTATGCTGTGAATGAGCGAAAAAAGGCCGGTGAGCCGGGATACG
>JBIQMB010000614.1:0-2316 GCA_044463745.1 Chitinophagaceae bacterium
ATTACAGGTTATCTGCCTGTTTGCCATTCTGTTCGTTATAGGGAAGCTGTTATGGATGTATCTCAAAAGCATCCAACCAATGACCACTAACTTTTAAGAAAGGGATAAATGAAAAAACTTCTGTTGATTTGCCTGCTTTTTCAAGCCACACTGGCAATCGCTCAGACAAAAGAAAATCTCATAAACAAAGATTCTCTCGACATCATTTTCAATAAAATTATTGATCATAATGGTCCTGGGACAGGGATTTTATTGCTCGGGAAAAACAATACAGTCTTGTACAAAAACGGATTCGGATATGCAGATCTTGAAAGTAAAAGAAAAGTTGATGAAAACACGCAATTCAACATCGCATCCATCAGCAAATCCTTAACGGCACTGGCCATCATGCAATTAGTAGAAAAGGGTTTGCTTTCTGTAAACGACACACTTGGCAAATTTTTTCCCGGTTTACCAAAGGGTGATAAAATTACCATCCACCAGTTACTCACGCATACTTCCGGAATCTCAAATACCGGGAATGTTAACCATTGGTTTGAGAAAGCCGGCATGAACGAAGTTCAGGATTCTACAGATGAGCAAAATACTTTCAAAGACCTCATCTCGGTCATAGCTGAAGGATACCTAAATACTGATGGCATTTTTGATATCTTACGTGAGTATCCTGAATTTAGTTTCGAGCCGGGAGAGGAAGGAAAATGGGAATATTGTAATCGGGGTTATAATGTATTGGCAAAAATAGTTGAAAAGGTTAGTGGCCGCGATTTCAGAGACTATATGAGAGAAAATGTTTTTGTACCAATCGGTATGATGCATACTTATGTCCATACCGGCTTATTGGAAAGGGAAACAGAAATCAATAATTATGCAGCTTCTAATGTTTATGAAAATAATAAATGGCGGAAGTTGTTCAACCTTATTCCAGGTGGAGCGGGTGATGGAAATGTATATACAACATTAAACGACTGGGTTCTTTATGAAAGATGTTTAAACGGCGAAATGCCCGCTGTCATCAGTCAAAAATCGCTAAATGAAATCTTTAATAATCAGGTAAAGGTAATCCGTTCTTTCAAAACGCCTGAATAGTACGGCTATGGTTGGTTTATTTATGAGTTGAAGAATGGTCAACGCGATATATGGCACACTGGAGGCAATATTGGTGTATGGTGTTTAAGATATTATAGTTACAATGATGAATTAAACATGGTGATTTTCTCAACCCAAGATAACCTAAAAAGAATAAATGGGAGGCTGAGACAGTATTTGATCAGAAATGGAATAATTCCAAAATGAACCGATATGTTTCAGACTATCATACCAGCTGATTAGTCTCCTGATTAATTCTCAAAAAAACTCATTAGCTTCATCCCAAAATCCATTTTATGACCCATTTCATCTGCGCTTCTATCCTGTTATTCGCATTTCCCTTGGCAGCGGTTTCGCAAACCAAAACAATTATCCTGGTGCCTGGTGCAGGGCACGGAGCCTGGTGCTGGACAAAGGTTACACCACTGCTTGAAGCTGCAGGGTATAATACCATCGAAATAAATCTGCCGGGTGTTAACCGTGATTTCGCTCGCCTGGCCAACCACAGACTGAATGACGATGTAACAGAAGTATTAAAGGCAGCCAACAAAGTAAAGGGTGAGGTTATTTTATTGGGACATTCAAGTGGAGGTGTAATTATTTCGCAGGCTGCTGAACAATTGGGAACACATAAGGTGGCAAAACTGATTTACCTGGATGCATTCCTGCCCCAAAATAATGAGTCAGTATCGATGATAGTTGAGCGACTCGTTAAACGTCAAACAACGTCTGACAAAAATTTGAATTTACCGCCTGATCAACGAATGATTATTTCTGAAGATAGAAAATCATTTATCTGGAATCCTGCAATCGTACAGGAATTATTCTACCATGATTGCCCGCCTGAAGACGTTGAATATGCCAAGGCTCATCTTACCTGGCAATCCTTCGCAACGCTCGGCACCCCGGTGCACTTAACAGATGAAGTATATGGAAAAATAAAAAAGTACTATATCCTTTGCACAGAATCTAAGGACTTAAATAAGCGAAGCCTTACCTCAGACGTCCATTGCGAAAAGGTATTCGAACTCCCTGCCAGTCATTCTCCATTTTTTTCCATGCCCGAAAAGCTGGTCGAAATCATTACAAGTCTTTAGTTGCCCATCTCTCTCCACGAAAAAAATATAACCTCCTATCTTTTTTGAATCGGCTGCGATGGCTTGCTTTCCAAATTATCATCGTTCAGGGTAGATACGCTATAACTTCCCAGTGCTGTGGCCGGCCATTCCT
>JBIQMB010000615.1:0-2305 GCA_044463745.1 Chitinophagaceae bacterium
GAGCTTTTCGGGTTGCATTTTGCCATATTAGATATACGGCAGGTCAGCAGCATCCATAAAAAAGTGTATGCGGCGCTGCAGCAAAGTGGAGTTCTTCCGGAAGATTATGATAAGAAGTCCGATTCGGAAAAAATAGATTGGCTGACCAAAAATGCCAAACCCTTGAAAGAAAGAGATTTGAATGATCCGGTGATGAATGACACGTTTGAAAGCATGAATGTGATGAAGGTTATTCAACAACAAAATGGTGAGGAAGGCTGTCATCGCTACATCATCAGCCACAGTACTTCAGCATTGGATGTCATGCAGGTATATGCACTCTTTTTGATGAGTGGCTGGGAAAAGCAGAATCTAAATGTTGATATTATCCCGCTCATCGAAACGGTAGAGGACCTTCAGAATGCGGAAACAATCATGGAGGAACTTTATCAGAATGAAACCTACATGGATCACCTGAAGAGAAGAAACCGTACCCAAACCATCATGCTCGGATTTTCGGATGGCAGTAAAGATGGAGGCTACCTGATGGGTAACTGGAGCATTTATAAGGCCAAGGAAAACCTGACCGCTATCTCCAAAAAATATGACATCTCGGTTATCTTCTTTGACGGCAGGGGCGGCCCTCCCGCAAGAGGCGGTGGTAAAACGCATAAATTTTATGCTTCCATGGGTAAGAATATTTCAAACCGGGAAATTCAGTTAACCATTCAGGGACAGACTGTGAGTTCTAATTTCGGAACCATTGAGTCTGCGCAGTATAACCTTGAACAGCTCATCCACGCAGGCATCGCCAACGATGTTATCCATCGGCGTGAAGCGACACTCACCCCTCAGCAGGAAGATATTTTACAACAATTAGCCGAAGATAGTTTTGTAACTTATACAGCACTGAAAGAGCATCCACAGTTCATGAATTATCTTCTTGAAATAAGCCCTTTACGTTTTTACAGTGATACAAATATCGGCAGCCGTCCAACCAAAAGAGGCTCCGGAAAAATGACGATGGAAGATCTGCGCGCCATACCTTTTGTGGCTTCATGGAGCCAGCTTAAGCAAAATGTTACGGGCTTTATCGGTGTGGGTTCAGCCCTGCGGAAAGCAGAAGAAAAAGGTCATATCGATGAGTTGAAGGTATTGTATAAAGATTCTTTGTTTTTCCGAACGCTCATCGATAATTGTGAGATGGCAATGAAAAAGACTTTCTTTCCGCTGACCGCTCATCTCGCTACAGATGAAAAATTTGGAAGCATCTGGAAAATGATTTTTGATGAGTATGTACTGACCAAGACATATCTGACTAAACTAACCGGAAATGAGCAACTGATGGCAGATTATCCGGTTGAAAATATTTCTGTTTCGATGCGTGAAAGAATCATTCTTCCGCTGCTTACCATTCAGCAATATGCCATGGCGCGGATCAGGGAACTGGAAGAAAATGAACAAACCGAAGAGGTGAAAAAAGTTTATGGAAAACTGGTTATGCGTTGCTCATTTGGCATCATCAATGCAGGTCGTAACTCTGCCTGATCGAATCGTTTTGCCATTTGTCACAATAACCGAAAGTCCTTTAAATACAATCCGGTCTTCACGCTAAACGGTGACATTGCGGGTTAGGAGGCGGCAAGACCGGTAATATCTTAAGGAAGATTTTTTGATTCTATCACTGGATTAGCTTTTTTGGTATATACTTATATCTTTGTAGGATATGCAACTGTTTTGCAAAAGGCCGGGGCAATTTAATATTGTCTTATATGCCTTTTCTACCGGAGTAATTTATCCTCGGGCATTGTCAGAATTTATAAGCTTATAAGATAGTTTAATGATGAGATCGTATCGTTTCGTTTTATTTTTAGTCCTTGGTTTTTTTACATTTTCTTCCTGCGAAAAATCCTTTGAAAAAGGAGGTGGTGAACCTCTTAGCTCAGAGAAAGAATTGCTGGAATTTTCCCTTCCTGATAGCCTGAACCAGGGTTATATTAAAGAAACCATCGCGGCTGTTATACGGGATTCAGCAATCCATATTTCTATTCCGGAAGAAGTAGATGCAACAAAGCTCATTGCTGTTTTCGAATATGAAGGTGTGGGCGTTTTCATTGGCAATACAGAGCAGATTTCGGGTAAGACTGCTAACGATTTTACAGAGGATTTAACATACAGGGTGAACGCGGAAGATGGAACCCACGCAGAGTACACTGTGATTGTAACACTGATCAAAGAGTTGAAGTCGGTGATGCCGCATATTTATATCGACACAGATGATCAGGCTCCGATTAATTCAAAAAAGGATTATGTAAATGCCAGCATC
>JBIQMB010000616.1:0-2266 GCA_044463745.1 Chitinophagaceae bacterium
CGCTCGTTATCATCGCTTAGCGTGAAGACCGGCATCATTCTTTTTTTTTTAGTAAAGACAAGTCACAGGTCGGGAGACCTGCGCCAGGAAGAGGTGGTTTTCCAATACCGCTAAAAAATCAGGCAGAATGGACATCAGTAATCCTTCCAAATTATCGGTCTTGCCGCCCTCCTCCGCTCGTTATCATCGCTTAGCGTGAAGACCGGCATCATTCTTTTTTTTTAATAACGACGAGTCACAGGTCGGGAGACCTGCTCCAGGAAGAGCCCTGCGCCAGGAGAAGAAATCTAAACCGCCAATAAGTGAACTTACAGACTATCCCGTATCGCTTTAAGAACCGGAGGGGTTTGGTTAATCCAGTTGGTTTCCTTCTCATCCCACTTATAATCCTTAATAATGGCACGACGAATCATGGTATAACCCTCCTGTGCCTGCTTCAGGTTATAAAAACAATCAACCCACTTCGGATTCAATTTATCATCCGCAGGAATAGAAATAGCACCCGTGTAATAATTAAAAATATTGGGGATACCTACGAAAGAAATCTTAGTTGCACCCCCTCTTGAATAACCTTCGATGTAATATTGGCAAAACCGAACGTAATCCTTGCACCGTTGCTTAATCTGGTCTTCTGTTTCTTCCGATTTAGGTTTGATTGTCCATGCCATGTTCTCAGCAGTAAACGGATTTTCGGCTACGTCAGGCCACCAGGTGTTTGTAGCACTGTACAGCAAGTTGGTTACTTTTTCGCCATTGCGCGCAAGAACCAATGTATCCGGGGTAATCAATTTTATAATATAGCTTCCATCCGTACCATCATCATAGTTTACATGAATGCTGTCATTGAAGCGCTCGTACTTTCCCCTCCGCATTTTACCGGCAGGGTTTTCAACCACCTCATTATTCTGTATAAAAACAATACCGGGCATCATATCTCTTCCTTCATCTTTAAATATCACATCCCTTTCAAGGGGCTTATCCGCATCAGCCAATGTCCAGTACTGGTATAAAATGGTGGCAGTATCTGACTGATTGTTTCGGGTAAACACTTCTGATTTCTTATCTGATGATGTGCATTGAACCAAAAATATCAACGCAAGGATTCCTAAATTTCTCATGGGGGTAAATTTAGGGATTAAAATTAAAAACGATGTTTTTAAATTCAGCTATTCTGCTAAAGCCCACATCTTTTTTGTTTCTTTGCCAAAAATATCAAAATGGGTTATACAGTAGCCATCGCGGGAAGGCCAAATGTGGGTAAGAGTACTTTTTTTAATCGTATGCTCGGACAAAGAAAAGCTATTGTGGATAATGTGAGCGGCGTAACCCGCGACAGACAATACGGAATAGCCGAATGGGCCGGAAAAAGTTTTAATCTGATTGACACCGGCGGTTTTGTATCGGGCAGCGATGATGTGTTTGAAAAAGAAATAGCCAAGCAGGTACTGACGGCCATACAGGAAGCTGATGCGGTTGTTTTTATGACCGATGTTACTACAGGCATCACCAACCTGGATGATGATATGGCTAAGGTGCTACGCAAAAGTGATAAACCGGTTTATCTGGTTGTGAATAAGGTTGACAATTTCGAAAGGCAACTGGATGCTTCAGAATTCTATGCACTTGGTTTTGAAAAAGTATTTTTTGTAAGCAGTATCTCGGGTAGTGGTACAGGCGACCTTCTGGATGAAATTGTAGTGCAAATTCCCGAAGACAAGATGGCGACCGAATCTGAATTACCCAAGTTTGCCATCATCGGTCAGCCCAATGTAGGCAAGTCCTCCCTACTGAATGCACTGATCGGCAATGAGAGAACCATCGTAAGCGATATTGCCGGCACCACGCGAGATTCTGTTCACACCATTTATAATCTGTTTGGCAAAGAATTTATTTTGATCGATACGGCTGGTATTCGCAGAAAAGCCAAGGTAGATGAAGACCTCGAATTTTATTCAGTAATCCGGGCAGTGAATGCGATGGATGAGGCTGATGTTTGCCTGCTGCTTATTGATGCCGAAAAAGGAATTTCAGCTCAGGACCTCAGCATTTTTTCAATGGCTGCCGGCAAAGGAAAGGGCATTGTTTTATTGGTAAATAAATGGGATGTCGTAGAAAAAGAAACCAACACAGCGCGTGATTACGAAAAGCAACTGAGGAAAAAATTAGAGCCATTTAGCGATGTTCCTGTTCTTTTTATTTCTGCTACAGAAAAAACCCGAATATATCAGGCCATCGAAGCTGCGTTGCAGGTATATAAAAACAAGCA
>JBIQMB010000617.1:0-2264 GCA_044463745.1 Chitinophagaceae bacterium
TTCCCCTCAAAAGGACCGTGTCCCGCAATGGCGAAGCACATGCGGGAGGGGTGGATGTCACGTGCCCGTTCGAGTGTCAACATTTACATCAAGTTTCGCGGCACGTGGCAGACGGGGTGGTTTTCCAATAAAGCCAAAATTTAATGTTCATTAAAAGTGATAGGAAATACGTAAAAGGACCCGACAGCGTGAATGATTTTGCTATGCAGAAAAAAGGTAATCAGACTTTCCAAAAGTTTCGGAAAAACGCTCTGAGGTTCTCCCTAAACTTTTGGAAAGTTGTGATTTTCCTTCGACCGAATACCTCTCGCTGGATATCAATCACCGAAATAGATAAAATTTCTTTTCTAAACTTTTCAAATGTATGGATACCTTTTTTAAGGAATGGAAAATTGCCAAGAGTTACCGATGCGCCGGCTTGTTATCACTTCATTACAAAGTGAACAGATCGAGCAATCGTCCACGCGACGTCCCTAAGAGGAGGCGACGGGAAGAAGAAATACTTTTTACGGCACTTAATCCTTAAAAATCATCTTTAATGATTCTTCCAGAGTCGGCTCACCTTGCCCATACGGAAATCTTTTTATGATTTTGCCCTTTGTATCTACCAAAACCTTAGTTGGCAAACCGAGTACACCATATTGACTGCTAATGGTTAATAAATCTTTCTCTATTTCATTTTCTTTGACTTGCGGTACATTTAGAATATGATTCCATAGCCCAATCCCATCATTTTTGATGGCAGACCTCCAACTGTTCTTATCTTCATCCGACGATATTCCAATTATCTCTAATCCTTTGGCGTGGTATTTTTTAAACAGTTCAATCATATTTGGGTTCTCTTTTCTACAAGGGATACACCAACTCGCCCAAAAATCTAATAATACATATTTTCCTCTATAATCCGAAAGTGAAACCGGTTTACCATTTATATCAATGCCCGAAAAAACCGGTGCTGTTTTACCTTCTGAAGTATTTTCAATCCGTTGAAATTTACTATAAACCTTTTGACCAAAATAGCTTTCGCGAATGGGGTCGCCCAATCTATTATAAAGATTAATTGCTGTATCTGCAGGAATAAGCGACATTATCAATAACAGTTCAAATGGACTTACGTAAGAATGAGGATTTTCTCTTATAAAATATTTAGTAACACTGACCAGAGAATCAAGGTAATTATCCGAAGGATTCTTTATTTCACTTATCATACGGTTTAGGCTCTCATTTTCAATCTGAGTCAGAGAGCCAAATAAGACAAAAGATTTAAAATGGTCCTTTTCAAGTAATATATTTTGAGTGCCCTGTGATAAGTAAAATTGAGCGCAATTGGGGTCGTCATCAGCTTTAGATCTTACATCACCTCGTAAGGTAACAGGTACAGGATTAATTAGCTTGCCATCAAAGCTAAATTTACCATCTACAATCCTACAGCTATCTACGATTTCAATACCAAACTCATTAATATAATTGAGAGATACTATTCCGCTTTTCGTTCCATTTACTTTTCCTCTCAGATGAAATTTACTTTCTTCCGGAAGATGTTGGCTAAACAATTCAGTAGCTATGAACGAAGCAAGTAGAAAGAAATAAGCTTTCATTTTTTTTACTGTTAAATGGTATTAATAGGTGAGTATGAATAAATTCACACAAGCAATATCAAACTTGATTTTACTTGTGTGAATTAAAAGTATTACACATTTTCTAAATGCATAAAACTAAACTGTTCTATATTGGCACTTGTAATCAGCGCAAACTAACCCGTTACAACAATTGAGTTGTTTATCGGTGGCACAAATATCGCCATGTTCCTGACAAGGCTTGGGATTTTCATTTTCGTCCCCCAGATCATTGGCATTTCCACCCACTACCTTCTTCATTTCTTCTTTCGATAACTTTTTCATTTTTATAAATTTAAGAAATTAAAAAATATTGATGATGATTTTTTATTGCAGGTACATCATTCTTTTACCTGATTCCTTGCAAGAAAATATTTTTATAAAATGTATTTTAGCTCATTGACATTATATTTTTCCGGCAGCCGGTAGCCGTTGATATAAATGGTAGGGGTAAAGGTTACTTCAGCTTGGTCACACCATTCTTTCATCTTTTCTATTTCCTCTTCTTGCTGCGTCAACTCTCCATTCAAAGGGTACTTTTGCGAAAAGGTACCGTACCTGTCCGCCGTGGCGGAATCTTTTTTCTCAGCCAAATACCAGTCATCCAACGATTTTTCAGTAAGCTCCGGGTTTGTTTTATGAATAGCA
>JBIQMB010000618.1:0-2250 GCA_044463745.1 Chitinophagaceae bacterium
GTGAATCAAAACCAACCCGAAAATGTGACGAAGGAATATCTGGACGAGCTCGCTTTTCTGGCAGAAACAGCCGGTGCCACTACCCTTAAAACCTTTACCCAACGACTGGAGCATCCGGACACCCGCACCTTTGTAGGAAAAGGAAAATTACAGGAGATTAAAGAATATTGCGAACGCAAAGATATTCAGCTCGTTATTTTTGATGATGAGCTCACCGGTTCACAAATTCAGAATATAGAGAAAGAACTCAAGATTTTTACCATTGACCGAACTGATCTTATTCTTGACATTTTTGCCTCAAGAGCTAAGACAGCGCAAGCAAAAGTCCAGGTTGAGCTTGCTCAATATCAATATTTGTTTCCAAGACTAAAAGGTATGTGGAAACACCTGGAAAGACAAGGGGGTGGTATCGGTACACGGGGACCCGGTGAGCGCGAAATTGAAACCGACCGTCGTATTGTAAAGGAAAAAATTTCATTGCTTCGCAGAAGGCTTGAAGAAATCGATAAGCAGTCTGTTACCCAACGTAAGGAAAGAGGTGAGTACATCCGGGTAGCGCTGGTTGGCTATACCAACGTTGGAAAAAGCACCATCATGAACCTGCTCAGCAAAAGCGAGGTGTTTGCCGAAAATAAATTGTTTGCTACGCTGGATACCACCACCCGAAAGGTTGTATTGGGGCACACGCCATTTCTATTGAGCGACACGGTTGGGTTTATAAGGAAGTTGCCTCACCATTTGGTTGAGAGTTTTAAAAGCACGTTGGATGAGGTCAGGGAGGCTGATTTGCTTGTACATGTGGTTGATATCTCGCACCCGCGATACGAAGAACAGATAGAGGTGGTTGAAAATACTTTGCATGAACTCAAAAGTTCTGATAAGCCCATCATCAAGGTTTTCAACAAGATGGACATCTATGAAAAAAACTATTTTGATGAATGGCTTTCGCCCGAGGTAAAACAGCAGTTGCTTGATGAACTGACCCATCGCTGGAGAAGCAAAACACAGAATATGGCCGTCTTTGTTTCGGCTACTGAAAAACTTAACATCAAGGCACTGCGCCAAAAAATCCTGAATGAAGTACGCAAGCTTTACCAAAAAAAATATCCTTACAAAGTTGAATACTTTTACTGATGCCCTACAAGACGGATGGTATAAAATAGCAGATAGCATTGAGGATATTACATTTAATGAAAAAGGCATTGCCGGGATTAAAATCAATGGCAGGTCAGTCTGCCTGATTAAAACCCCAGAAGGCGTGAAAGCTTGCACAGATATATGCCCACATGCCGGCAGTTCACTTTCTCAAAACGGTTTTATGGATAACCGCAATAACATCGTGTGCTGTGTTCATCATTACCGGTTCAGCATCAGCAATGGAAGGGATGCACTCAACGAAGGATATTTTCTTAAGCTGTATGATATCAGGATAGATAAAGGAGGAGTCTTTATAAAATTATAACTGCTGCAGACTGTCAGATTTTTTGTAGAAATTTCAGGAATTCATTGTAGTCCGTTTGTAAAATTGCAAAACCGGGAGGCACCTCCTGTCCCAGACTGTGATAGGTAACCAGCCTTGTTCCGGAGGGGGTTTTATTCAATTTTTTATAAAGTACCAGATTGTAATAATTGTACAGACTTTCTGAATAGGTTACCTTATAATCGATCTTTTGAGTGCCCGGAATATTCTCATAAAAAGAGTTATAAAAGTAAAAATGATCGTACGAGGCAATGTCAAAATCCTTGATATTTCCGTGAATAAATTCCACATTCTTCAAGCCAAGACGCTGCTTCATGCGATTGCAAAAATCAATCAGCTCTACTCTTTGTTCTACACCGGTAAAATTAACGCCGGGATGATAAAATGCAGCTATAAAACAGAACTTTCCGGCGCCGCTCCCAATATCCAGAATGCGCGCTCCATCATGTGTGGCCAAAAACTGAGCTGCTTTTTTCCCAACATCTATCGGCGTCCAATGCTTGGCGGCCACCTCGCGCAGATGATCAGGCAGAAGTTGGTTAAAACTTTCGTCGGATTCAAAATACTTACCGATATCCTCTGCTTCTGATTTTTGGGTATTCATTTTTACAATGTCTTATTGCCGATGTACGAAGTACTTCGTTCTTCTTAGCCGATTGCCGGAATAAAGAATCGGCTTACAAATTTACCGTAAAATTTTGAGCCTGACCACTTCTATTCTGGTTTTGGCCACGGTAACAATATCAAACTGATAATCGTCGATAATAATC
>JBIQMB010000619.1:0-2247 GCA_044463745.1 Chitinophagaceae bacterium
GGAAAAGTTGTTAATGCTTCCGGTGCGGGCCAGCTCCGTCAAATCGGTTCAGATCTTAAATTGTTTTTGCGAAACTTTATCGCCGTGCTTGTGGCTGAAATCGACGGCAAGGCTTCGGTTGTTATCGCAACGGATGAAGAGGCTCAAAAAGGTAAAAATCTGAATGCCGGAACTATTATTAAAAAGATTTCTCCGCTGATAAAAGGAGGCGGCGGCGGCAATGCCGGATTGGCGACCGCGGGTGGGCAACAAACCGACAAATTATCGGAAGTAATAGATGCGGTGCGGAATGAAATAAACTAATATTAATCATCACCTTTCAAAGGCTGGTATCGAACCAGCCTTTTCGTTAACGAGTTTTTCAATTTCGTTAATAGAAATTCAATATTTATCACACGCGGGTTTTGAGGTTCTGATATTCTTTAAATTTGGCTTAGCGAAAACGATAAAAATCAATACGTCATGAAAAAGATTCTTTTATTATCATGGCCGGTATTCCTGTTGGCCTTTTCGATCCATGCTGCATTTGCACAAAATAAACCCGGTGAAATAACCATTCTGATGCAGGATGGAAAATCATTTAAAATAGATTTAACGGGCGACACGATTATTTTGGGTAACGACACCGGTACCCTCAAAAAATTCCCATTGTCCCCCGGCATTATTCGTGGACCTTTTATCTATAAAAATGAATTATGGGATGTAGATACCGGCAAATTAAAATCGTTCAATCATTATTTTAAAAACTTGCTTACAAACCGGCCATACCTGGGCGTCATGACCGTTGAGAGCGATAAAGGTGTTAAAATAGAAGAAGTGATATCGGGAAGTCCCGCAGAAAAATCAGGACTAAAAAAAGGTGATGTCATTACATCCATCGATCAAAAATCAGTCAACACGCCTGAAAAATTGCTTGAAGTAGTATCGGCTCTTAAACCGGATCAGAAAGTGAATGTTTCATACCTGCGCAATAACAAAAAACAAGAAACAGCGGTAACCTTAGGAAAAAATGAATCTATTGCGATTGACAACCTGCGCGGCTTACGAGAGTTCAGTTTCCGGTTTCCCGATTCAGGCTTCAATCGCAATGCACCTTTCAGAAGACTAGAACCGTTTAATAACCTACGCCCTACAACTGCCAAACCCAAACTTGGCATGCAGGTTCAGGACACTGAAAACGACCAGGGCGTAACGGTGCTGAATGTTACGCCTGAGTCGCCGGCAGCAAAGGCAGGCGTGCAAGAGGGCGATATCATCACGGAAATTAATGGCCGGAAAATTACCGGAGTAGGTGTGGCACAAAGGGAGATCAGGGATGTAAAGGGATCGAAATACCCCGTGCAGATATTGCGAAATAAGAAGACCATGAATATTGTAATTAAAATTCCGAAGGAGTTGAAAAAAGCTGATCTGTAATTCGGCTAAATACTCTCTTTTGGCGACTTGGCCAGGATGGGCGCAAAAGCAGCAAACACCGCTCCGGTAATGGTTTTCTCCATCAGATTGGTAAACAAAAAATGGCCGAAGGTAAAATACTTTTCGGCCTCTTCCTGTGTTTGTGTCCCGCTTTTAACCATTAGGGCAATCAGGTTCTTATAGTAATCAGGCGAAATAATAAAGTTGCTGATAAACTGAATCAGCGGCGTCAGAATGAGGATGCCGACCGTTAAAAATAAGCCACTGCCAAGTCCTTGCAGATACGTCATATCTCCATGATAATACTTTCTCTTTTTTTCATAAACAGAGAGAAAATAAATAGCGATCATCGGAATGAAAAACAACAAGGAGGTGTTTTGCTGAATTTCAAGGTACTTATCATGCAAGCCAATCAACTTTTCTGTTAGAACCCACAAGAGAGAAACCACAGCAAAGATCAATGCCCATTTTATTTCTGTACGATATTGTTTCATAAGCGTCTATTCTGAAGTGGCTCAAAATTAAAACTTAACTTCCATAATTAGCGGAAAGAAGCGCATGTAAGAGGTATTTCATTTCTCATATTAAAATCATTTACCAACGCCATCAGAGAAGATATTTTACAAAATCCGGAATATGGGAACACCTTGATCGGTTTCAAACCTTAATGCCTCCAAAACACTGATTTAACCCTATAAGGTTTCTGAAACCTTATAGGGTTAGAAACCATTGGCAGAAAAAAAATTACTTTTGCATACTAATAAAAGATTACAATTATGAACAGAGGTCCCGTTTCTCAATTTATTGAACATCATTATCGCCATTTTAATG
>JBIQMB010000620.1:0-2239 GCA_044463745.1 Chitinophagaceae bacterium
TCAATGCTGTATTTGAATACAAAATAATTTTATGCGCTCCCTTCGCCCGGGCTTCGTTAATACAATACGTAAGCAACTGCTGACCGATTTGTCTGCCCTGAAATTGTTCCAACACCGCCATCTTACTCAGTTCATAAACATCTTCCTCCATTTTGATCAATGCGCAGGTACCTACAACCTCATCTTCCTTCAATGCAAAGAAGATAAAACCATCCTTGTCAATGATTTTAGACTTAGGATCAGACAGCATTATCTCATCCTCTTCTTCCGGCACGAAAAATTTTTGGAGCCATAAATAATTCAGGCGCTTAAAATCCGCAGCAAATCTGTCTTCATAACTTGAGATTCGAATTCCATTTTCTTCATTCATGGTTGTCTATTTCATCTGAAAGGTGATGACAAAGTTATCCGAATACTTTCTTAGTGAAATGTTTAGATAGACCTAAAAAGGCAGCGACATCAACATTATCCGAAATAACTTTTATATTTTGCGCTCTCATACTTTTTACCAGATTAATGAAACATATTTCACTACTTTCCTTTTTTATTCTCTGCAGTTTATTCACTTTTGCCCAGCCCAAATATGAATTCAGAGGTGTATGGATAGCAACCGTTGAAAACATAGACTGGCCATCAAAACGTACGCTTACCACCGAACAACAAAAAAAAGAATTTATCCGGATTCTGGATATGCATAAACGCAATGGAATGAATGCCGTCATTATGCAGATTCGTCCGGTTGCAGATGCTTTTTATCCCTCGCAGCTCGAACCATGGAGTGAATATCTGACCGGTCAGCAAGGGCGGCCACCATCGCCTTATTATGATCCGCTTGAATTTATGATTGCGGAAACGCATAAACGCGGCATGGAATTTCATGCCTGGCTCAATCCATACAGAGCGGTCTTTTCGATTACCAAATCATCTATCGCGCCCAACCATCCTACAAAAATTCATCCCGAGTGGTTTTTGGATTATGGCGGTAAAAGATATTTTGATCCCGGGAATAAAGAAGCCCAACAATTTGTAGAAAGTGTAGTGCAGGACATTGTGCGTCGCTATGATGTGGACGCTATCCACTTTGATGATTATTTTTATCCGTACAGAATTGCAGGACAGGAATTTCCGGACTGGAAAACCTATCAGAAATACGGAAAAGGAATGACCCGCGATGAGTGGCGCAGAAGCAATGTTGACTCCATTATCGTGATGCTTGGCCGCATCATCAAACAAGAAAAACCTTTTGTGCAGTTTGGTATCAGCCCATTTGGGGTATGGAGAAATAGCGACAAAGATCCTGAAGGAAGCCCGACCAAAGCCGGACAAACGAATTATGATGACCTATATGCAGATATTTTACTCTGGCTTAAAGAAGGGTGGATCGATTATGTGGTGCCTCAGTTATACTGGGAAAGAGGGCACCGGATAGTAGCCTTTGAAACCCTTACCGATTGGTGGGCTAAGCATGCATACGGACGAAACATGTACATCGGGCAAGGAATATACCGTTCCAAAGAGCCCAAATCTTACGCCTGGCATAATAAGAAAGAACTTCCAGAGCAAATTAATATCCTTAGAACCTACCAGGAGATTCAGGGAAGTGCTTATTTCAGCAGCAAATCCTTTGCATCCAATCCCAACGGATGGAATGACAGCCTTAGAAATAACTACTATCGATTTCCGGCTATCTGTCCGCCCATGCCATGGATTGATGACCGAAAACCTCAAACCCCCGAACTAATCATTGCCAGTGGCAAACCGGTTAGTAGCGATAACAAGATCGCTCTTTACCTGAGGCTTGATTCGGCCGATGAACAGATTAACCGTTACATCATTTATCAGTTTAATGATAAAGAAAATAAATTCATTGCTGACCCGAAGAATATTCATGAAATCATTGTATCAGGTCATGATTTTTATACTTTTGATTTAAACAAAATCCCCGCCGGCCAAAAGCAGGTAATCATCGCAGCCACCGCTCTTACCCGCACCAATAATGAAAGTGCAGAAAGCAATGAGCTCATTCTGGAAAGAGATGGAAAAACCTGGCGGGTAGTGGATTCCTATTAGCGGTTTACAAGGTGGAAAGGTACTGAGCATCCGACAGCTATCTGTTTCTCATGGTTTCCTCACGGCGAATTTTGCCTGACTCTGTGTAGATGAACTGGGGGATAAAAAAGATATCACGAGGTTTTTCGTACTTGTCTAATGCCTGTTCTATCATAGTCTTCATCTGGCG
>JBIQMB010000621.1:0-2239 GCA_044463745.1 Chitinophagaceae bacterium
ATTAATGAGAAGACGAAAACGATATATGAGGCGAACACGCCAGAACATTGGTTTCTTTGGCCAGGTTTCTGTTTTTTTTCTTTCGAAAAATTAAAGAGAACAAAATTTGACTTCCAACCTCTTACAATTGATGGATCTATGTTTGATACTGGCGGATCAAATTATTCTACACTTTACAAAAATTTGGACGTATCTAAATATCACTTTCCGACTATCAGAAAGGTGCCGATTAATGAATACAGGGAAGTGGAACTTATCAACGAGGAGTGGGTGCATATTTCCAATGGCTCAGATTGGAGAAACCTAGGTGAGAAATGGAGCATCGAAGATGTACTTACTATTGCCAGCAAAAGGCTTCTATAATTTTTGATTAAAAAATAGTGATTTAAGAAAGAATAAAACTTTTTCATAAAACGAGGAAGAAAAACGATGAAATTATCAGGTAGCCAACCCCTAGTAAGTGTTCTTATGACCGCCTATAACCGCGAACAATATATCGCAGAAGCAATTCAAAGTGTATTAGGATCTACCTATGCTAATTTTGAATTGATTATCGTGGATGATTGCTCCTCGGATAAAACGGTTGAAATTGCAAAAATTTACGAAAAATCAGACCCCCGAATAAAGGTTTATATCAACGAAAAAAACCTCGGTGATTATCCGAATAGAAATCGGGCATCAACATATGCCAGTGGTGAATACATTATGTTTGCTGACTCGGATGATAAATTAAATTCTGATGGTATTAGTTATTGTATAAATGCAATGCTAAGTTATCCTCAGTCTAATTTTGGAATGTACTCCATCAACTCACAAGAGAAAATTTCTTTTCTAAGTTCTGAAGACTCAGTTAAAAAACATTTTTTTGAAAAACCTTTTTTAACTGTAGGGCCTGGTGGCACCATAATAAGAAGAATATTCTTTGAATCTATTAGTAAGTATCCAGAAAAATATGGGCCTGCAAACGATATGTATTTTAATTTGAAAGCGGCTGCGGCTGGTGGCGTGGTGCTACTACCTTATGCATTCTTATACTATCGGATACACGACGGCCAGCAACTAAACCTGAAGTATAATTACCTTTACAATAATTATAGATACTTAAATGATGCATTACTAGAACTTTCTTTGCCTCTTAACAAACACGAAATACGGTGGTTACATAAAAAGAATAAAAGAAGGTTCACTGTTAATCTTATAAAGTATTATTTGAAAACCCGTAATATATCAAAAGTGAAAAACGCAATTCATATTGCGGATTTTAAATTTAAAGATGCTTTGATTGGGGTGTTTCATTTTTAATTATAGGTTCGTGTTTCGGATGAGTAAGAGAATTGATTTGTCCATCAAGAAAATGGGCAAATTGAGTGAAAAATACGAATATGAAAAAATTATCATCGGAAATGTTGCAAATTCATTTACAAAATGAGAATTGAACCTTTACCTTACGAAGTTTCACAGTTAATTTCAATTTGTATTCCTACTTTCAATTCGCTGAGTTTTATAGCAGAGACCTTAGCCAGTATTGAGTGGCAAACGTATTTAAAGAAGGAATTAATATTAATTGATGATCATTCTGAAGATGACACCTTTGGATTTATCTCTAATTGGGCGAAAGGTAAAGAATGGGTAAGGGTATATAAAACCCCAAAAAACTTAGGCATTGTAAAAACAGCTAATCTTCTATTGCAAAGATCAAAGGGTGAACTTATTCATTTTTTAGGTCACGACGATATACTTTTACCGGATAAAATTCAGCAAATGATTAATCATAGAGAATTTAATGATCCTGACACTTGTCTGATTTATTCTAATGTTTCTGTGATTGATGAAAAAGGTAAGATTATAGAACCAAATTACCTGAAGTACCAGGGATACGATAGTAATGATATGGATTTTCAGGACACTACCGGAGAGTTACTTAAGTTTAATTTTATACCTGCTCCATCGGTGATTTTTAAAAGAAGATGTTTAGAGGCTGTAGGAAAGTTCGACGAATCTCTTTCGCTGGAAGACCTGGATATGTGGCTTAAACTTTCGATGAAATATAAATTTGCTTTTTACCCTGAGGTAACAGCACATTACAGGATACATAATCAATCGATGATGAACAATCGTGCAAACCGCATCAAAGTTCTTGCTTCAGTGCTCGAATGCAGGGAAAAATACAGAGGTATTAGACCTGAATGGGATAAGATAATAAATGATGGGATTGTAAAGTTAGCACTTGAATTATACC
>JBIQMB010000622.1:0-2235 GCA_044463745.1 Chitinophagaceae bacterium
CATTAATCAAAATGGAATCGCCGGTAAGCAGATTATAATATGCCAGTCCAAAGGTTCCGGAGGTGGAACTGAATTTTTGTGTAATTTTTGCCTTTAACTCATCAAGTGAGGGTGTAATCTGAGCATTCATATTACATACGTTAAATAAAATTAATATCAATAATAAGGAGTGTCTGATAATTATTTTAAAATATTTGGAATGGAATATTGAATTATCGCTACCATTTAAGATATTTAACCGATACATCATTTTGTTCTTTAATGTAATTGATAAATTGGTTTGGAATTTGAGCATGCGTAACTGATTTAAACTTAACTCTAAATGAAAAAGGTTCTCATTGTTGATGACAATAAAGATATTGTATGGGTTGTAGAAACAATATTGAAGCGATATGGATTTGAGGTTTTATCTACGCTGAGGGGTGAGGACGTCATGACCAAAGTTCAACATTTTAATCCACAATTAATTCTTCTGGATGTTTTTTTATCTGGCATTGACGGAATCGATTTGTGTAATAACCTGAAAACAAATCCAAATACAAAGGATATTCCGGTCATAATGTTTTCTGCCCATACCAACCGGGATGATGTAATGCGTTTTTGTAATGCGGACGATTTTCTTCCAAAACCGTTTGATGTAAATGATCTGATCAAGAAAATAAATTATCAGATCGAAAGATTTACAACCCAATCACAGCAATAGATTCATAACGCTTTCGGCCTTGATACAAACTAAAACAGCCCGAAAAGTTCTGCATCTACCATACTGATTATCTTGCCAAAGTCTTCTTCATTTTCAGCAAATTTATTGGTATTGGCGTCGATGATTAACAATGGTCCCTCCTTATATTCGCTGATCCATTTATTATAAAATTCATTAAGTTTTTTCAAATAATCAAGCCTTATATTTTCTTCATATTCGCGCCCACGTTTCTGAATCTGGGCTACCAATGTGGGCACTGAAGCATTCAAGTAAATCAATAAATCAGGTGGCTTCACCATTCTTTTCAGCGTCTGAAAAAAATCAAAATAATTATCATAATCTCTTTTGCTCATCAACCCCATATCGTGCAGATTGGGAGCAAAAATATGAGCATCTTCGTAGATAGTTCTGTCCTGGATTACTGTTTCGGTGCCCTGCTGAATTTCCAAAAGTTGCGCCAGGCGGCTGTTGAGAAAATAGATTTGGAGATTGAAGCTCCAGCGAGGCATATCCTCATAAAAATCGTACAGATATGGGTTATGATCCACATCTTCAAACTGAGGAATCCACTTATAATGCTTGCTAAGCATTTGGGTCAGTGTTGTTTTTCCCGCTCCTATATTACCGGCAACGGCCACATGCTTAGGCTTCGAAAATTTTGGCATTGAATATTGAAAAATTTTTTCTGAAACGTTTTAATAAGGTTCGTAATTTACGAATTAAAGTAATTTAAATGCATAGCATTTCTGACCGCCTCCATTGTTTTATTGGCATGGTCATTTGCTTTTTCTGCTCCCGCCTTCATTACCTTGTTTAAAAAAGGCTCGTCGGCAAGAATGTCGTTAATTTTTTGCCTGATGGGCGACAAAAAGCGTATCATATCCTCCGCCAGTTGTTTTTTCATATCTCCATAGCGGATGGTGCAATCGTTGTATTTGCTTTCAAAATCCTGAATAACCGATGCATCACTTACCAGGTTCATCAGTAAAAACAGATTCTCGATATAATCCGGTTTAACAGAATTGGGTTCTTGCGGACCTCCGTCTGTCTTGGCTTTCATCACTTTTTTGCGGATTACATCATCCGTGTCTGACAAGTAAATGGTTGCGTTTTCATTCTCGCTCTTACTCATTTTGCCTTCACCGTCAAGGGATGGAACCTTTAGCAAATTCCGGCTAAAATTAAACGCCTGTGGTTCGGGAAATACTTCAGCATATCGGTGATTAAACCGTTTGGCATAGTTGCGCGTTATTTCCAGATGTTGCTCCTGATCCTTGCCCACGGGTACAAATTTAGCCCGGTGAATAAGAATATCCGCAGCCATCAATACCGGATAGGTGAGCAAACCGGCATTTACATTTTCGGGGTGCTGCCTGACTTTTTCTTTAAAAGTGGGCGTTTTTTCAAGTTCGCCTTTATAGGCAAGCATATTGAGAAACAAGTAAAGTTCGCCGGTTGTGCGAAGATGGCTTTGGCAATAAAGCGCTACTTTTTCAGGTTCAAGACCACACGCTATAAAGGTAGCCATCACC
>JBIQMB010000623.1:0-2232 GCA_044463745.1 Chitinophagaceae bacterium
ATGCAGGGAGCTCTTCTAAGGAGATTTATGAAAGCTCATCATTGTCAGTTAGTTACGCTACCTTAAAACGAACCATAACAAAGTTGGTTTCAAATAATTATATAGTTTCAGAGGGGCAAGGAAAAGGAACAAGGTACTTTCTTTCACCTTCTTTTGAACTCATAAAACCCATAAACATCGACAAATATTACGAAAAGGAAATCGATGAAAGACAAATAAAAGAAACTTTTAATTTTAAGTTGGTCAATGAAATATTGGATTCAAACAGTGTATTCACGAACAATGAATTGGATAAGCTCAATCAACTTCAAAAAGAATACGAAACGAACACCAAAGACCTAAATCCACTTGAATACCAAAAAGAACTGGAAAGGCTTGCCATTGATTTGAGTTGGAAATCTTCCCAAATTGAAGGCAACACGTATTCCTTATTAGAAACCGAGAGATTATTAAAGGAAAAACAAACGGCTTCCGGAAAAACCAAAGAAGAAGCAGTAATGCTTTTAAATCATAAAGACGCTCTTGATTTCATCATTGAAAACAAAGATTATTTAAACCCCTTAACCGTATCAAAAATTGAGGATATACATAATATACTTACAAAGGAACTTGGGGTTGAAAGGAATTTAAGAAAGAGGCGAGTTGGTATTTCCGGTACAAATTATAAACCGCTCGACAACGAATTCCAGATACTGGAGGCGACAAAGGGTGCTTGTGATGTAATTAATAAAAAAGAAAATGTGTTTGAAAAAGCATTACTTGCTCTTGTATTGATTTCATATATTCAGCCATTTATGGACGGAAATAAAAGAACGGCAAGAATTGTGAGCAATGGCATTTTAATGAATTACGATTACTGCCCATTATCTTTTAGAACGGTAGATTCTATAGATTACAAAAAAGCAATGCTACTATTTTACGAACAGAATAATATTTCTAATATCAAAGATATTTTTATTGATCAATTTGAATTTGCTGTTAGGACATATTTTTAAAAACTCAGCTTCAGCAAATAAGACTTCTTCAGGCCATTAAATCAGCAAGCGGAGGAATGAGAGAAACACTATGTCTAAAATTAAAAATTTTCATCTCAAATGATAAAAATCTCCCATCAATCATGTACTTTTAAACTTTATTGAGAGAGCACTATTACAAAACGGAAGAATAGAACTGCGGTAAAAGGAAAAAGAAAATTTAAAAATATTATGGAAGAAAATATCCGGTTTGATACTTTCCTCCCTATAAGTTTACTTATGCGAGGTAAGTAAACTTATGATGAGGTCGGGCAACTAAAAAGTAAACCGCTAAATCCCCTAAACATTTATTGATTACAGGGCTTTTATCGGGGGCTTTGCGATACTTTTTTTAATGTTTAGCATCAACTGCTATGGCACAGTATTCAATTATGAAAAAATTCACTTGGACAAGTTTTATAGGGTTTACATTAGCTACTGTTGGGCTTTTGCTAATCATAGTTTTTAGCTTTTCAAAAGCTTTCAATGATGGTAGCGGAGTGTTAAATGCTGACCTGGCCAATAACTTTGGCCAATTTATTGGTGGTTTAGTTGGACCGATTTTTTCATTAGCAGGATTTTTCCTTCTTTATGAAACCATTGTCGCTCAAAGAATAAGTTTTAACGAGCAACAAAGGTCATTTGAGATACAGCAATTTGAGACAAAATTTTTTGAGCTTATCCGTATTCACAGAGAAAATGTGTCTCAAATGGTTTACAGAGTTCCTTGGGATGACACTAATTACTATGATAAAGCAAGAGTTTTTATTGAAATGAAATCACAGTTCTCAAAACTCTTCAAATCAATAAAACCAAAAGTTGATAAGGCTATAACAATTAATGATATAGACAAAGAAAGAGCAGCCATAAACATTTCATATCTAATTTTATTCTTTGGGGTTTCCAAAGCTACAAGATCAGACTTAGAACATTTCCTTCAAAAATATGGATACGACAAAACCCTAACAAATACAATAATTAGTGAACTATATTCGAAAAAGACAAAATACAATCCCAAAACAGTATATTATTCTGGACACCAAGTTAGATTAGGACATTATTTCAGACATTTATTTCAAGCAGTAAAGTTTGTTGACAAAGCAGAGTTTTTAACTCCTGACCAAAAGTATGAGTATGTGAAAACTTTACGCGCTCAACTTACTCAACACGAGGTTGCGATTTTCTTCTTAAATTCTTTATCCATGGGACAAGAATGGGA